>CAMFSS010000137.1 GCA_945983195.1 uncultured Prevotellaceae bacterium
CTCACTAAGCTGCGACAGGGTGAGAAGCGAATCTTGCAGCTTCACATTCTGTGCGTACACGGCAAGCTCGTCGAGCACGTCGGAGCGACGCTTCAGCAGCTTGTAGTTGGGATAGTCTTCAGTGATAAGCGGCACTGCCTCGGCATAGCACGGCTGTGCGTCGGCATAGTTGTGCTGCGCGAAGTAGATTCCGCCCAATGTGAGCTGGCTTATGGCCTTGTCAACGCCGTTGCGTGAGCTCTTCTGAGCAGCAAGCACATAGTTCGATATGGCATTGGCAGTGTCGCGGCGCGAGAGATATAGGTTGCCTATGGCATAGTAAATCTGGTCGAGATAATCCTTGTTGCGGTCGAAGCGCGTCATCTTCTTGAGTGAGCGCACCTCGCCGTTGATGTTGTCGCCGGCAAACACCGCACTCTGCTTGATGCGGGCATTGAAGCGCGTACGATAGGTGGTACCTGTAGCTCCTGCCACGCTGTTGAAGGCGCGGTAGGCCTCGGCATTGTTGCCGGTTTCGGCATAGAGCTGTCCGAGGAGGAAGCGCAAGCGCACCTTTTGCGCACCTTTGCTCCCCTTCACGGCATTTGCCAAGTAGGGAATGGCTATGGAGTCGCGGCGGCTCTTGATGTAGAAATTGGCTGCTGTGAGGTCGTATTGCGAGCGCAGCGACTTCTTGGATATGCTGTCGCGCTTGATGCGCGTAAACACATTGTCGGCTTCAGTGAGCCACCCCATGGCGCAATAGCTGCGCACCTCCCACAGTTGTGATTCGGTGACCACATTGGGCAGCCACTTGAAGTGGCTGGCAGTGTAGCGGAATGTGGCGGCAGCACTTGCAAAGTCACCCTTCATGTACTGAGCCTTGCCCATCATGAGCCAGGCATTGTGGAGGAAGGGGTTATACTCATCGCGCTTCATCCACTCCTTGTATTTGGGGTCGCGCGACTTGCGGGCATTCTTCTTGGGCCGCTTCTTTATGGAGTGAAGCTGTATGGCCTTCTGCATCTTCTCGATGGTGCGGTCGAAGCTGCCTTTGGGCTTCGTAGCCTTGTCAATTGCATGTGCCTCGGCAGGGTGAATCAGCACGCGACGCGAATAGTCGTCATCATATTCGGTCTCCATGGCATGGAGCTGCTCTATGTAGTTGGTCTCGCCGTTGTAGTACACGTTGTAGCGCGTATTGAATGCCTGCCAGAAACGCGACATGGCAGTATTCTTCTTGGTGCTGCACGATGGCAGCAACACTAAGAGTGCCGCGAGGGCGGCTATGACGATATGTTGGCGTCGGCTTTTCAAGTGTTGTGCGTAATCTTTTTTGTCAATTCAACGAGGCTTGCGAGCCATTGCTCATGGCGTTGCGGCAGGCACACAGCCTATCAATATACTAACGGCGATTTATGCTTTTTATTGCCAATGACACGAGCCACGGCGTATGCCATGACAAGCATTATCACTATGGTCGACGAGGCCGGCACATTAAGCACATACGAGAACACAAGTCCGGCAACCGAACACAGCACGCTTGCCACAACCGAAATGAGTGCCATAGGGCGGAAATTGCGCGTGAAATTCTCGGCAATCATTTGCGGCATGGTGAACAGCGAGAGCAGCAGCATAATGCCTATGAGGCGTATGGTGAGCACTATGCAAAGTGCCGTAAGCACCGTCATCACACAATTGACGGCAGCGACGGGCAGATTCATGGTGCGAGCAAAGTCGGGGTCGAAAGCACATGCTATGATGGTGCGGTAGAAGAGCACGAAAAACGCGAGCAGCACCACCAGGAATGTGGCAAAAGCCACTATGTCGCCCATTGTAATAGTGAGGATATTGCCGAAAAGGAACGAATTGAGTTCGGGTACATATCCCGGCGTGAGGAAGATGAAGAGCGTGCCGAGTGCCATTCCGAGTGCCCATATCACGGCTATTGCCGAGTCCTGGCGCACGTGTTGACGCGTCGAAAGCCACTCCACACCGAGCGACGATGCCACAGCAAACACGCTTGCCATCACTATGGGGCTCATTCCGAGGAAATAGCCAAGCCCGAGTCCACCAAAGCAGGCGTGCGTCACGCCACCGGCGATAAACACCATGCGCCTGGTGACGATATATGTGCCGATAATGGCAGCCGCCATTCCGGCTATGAGCACCCCGATGAGTGCATTCTGGAAAAATCCGTATCCAAGTATGTCAAGCATAGTCAAAAACCGACTTTTTAGTCCACAAAGTTACGCATAATCCGCGAAATAATCGAGATTATGTGTATTTTTGCAGTGCGAATGTGAAATTTATCGACACGAAATGAAACATTTATTGAAAATATTCTTCTGTTTTGCCGTGACTGTGGCTGCAATGGCTTGCGGCAACTCAAGCAATGCAGCCAACGGTGCGGAAACCGACTCGGTGATTACCGCGGCTAAAGGCATTGCCATTACGCGCTGCGACGGCTACACGGTGGTGCGCATTGCCAATCCATGGCAGGAGGGGCAATTGCTGCAAACCTATGTGCTTGTGCCCCGTGGCAAAGATATGCCCGAAAGTGTTCCTGAAGGAACGGTGGTGCGAGTGCCTCTGGAGCGTGCAGTGGTCTACTCGTCGGTACACGCCGGCGTGATGAAGGAGCTGGGCTGCTTCGATGCTGTGCGCGGTGTGTGCGATGCTCAATACTACACCATGCCCGAAGTGCGGCAAGGGATTGCCGACGGCTCGATTGCCGATATCGGCAACAGTCTTTCGCCAACAATCGAGCGGCTTGTGGCTATGAAGCCCGATGCCATCATCTTGTCGCCTTTCCAGAATGCCGGTTACGGCGTTCTCACCAATCTTGGCGTGCCTATCATCGAGTGCGCCGACTATATGGAGCACTCTCCGATGGGTCGTGCCGAGTGGATTAAGCTGTTTGGCGAGCTGCTTTGCAAGCGCGAGCTTGCCGACAGCATCTACCTTGCTACCGCAGAGCGATACTCCAAGCTGTGCGAACTCACAGCCAATGTGCAGAAGCGGCCTAAAGTGATTTCGGAAACAGTCACGTCGGGTGTGTGGTATGTGCCGGGTGGCGACAGCTACATGGCGCACCTTTTCACCGATGCTGGAGCATTCTACCCCTGGAGCGACAACTCCAGTGCCGGCTCGCTGTCGCTCGACTTCTCGCAAGTGCTCGACAAGGCGCAAGATGCCGACTACTGGCTCATAAAGCCCGGCAGCACTCTATCCTACTCCGACTTTGAGGCGCAGAATCCGCTGAACGCGAAATTCCGCGCTTTCAGCGAGCGGCATATCTACCAGTGCAACACTGCCGAGACTTCACTTTTCACCGATTTCCCTTTCCACCCCGATGTGCTGCTCAGCGACTTTGTGGCAATCTTCCACCCTGAGCTGCTTCCGGGATATTCCACGAAATACTACAAGCCATTGATTGAAAAATAGCACCATGACGCAATCCATCACGACATCACACTCAGGCAAACGCCGATTTGCAGTGGCTATGTGGCTGCTCGTGGCTGCATTGTTGCTGCTGGCTGCCGGCAATCTGCTCATCGGTGCAGTTGATATTCCTGCCGCTGAGGTGTTGGGGATTCTTGCCGGACACGAAAGCGAAAACTACGCCTGGCAGATAATCGTCACGCAGACGCGCCTGCCGATGATTGTCACGGCAGCCCTCGCCGGAGCGGCTCTCGCCGTGAGCGGCCTGCTGCTACAGACGGTGTTCAACAATCCGCTTGCCGACCCGTCGATACTCGGCGTGTCGACCGGATCGGGGCTTGGCGTAGCCATTGTGATGCTCGCTTTCGGCGGAAGCATAGGCACGGTGTTTGGCACCACTTTTGGCGGATATGTTAGCATTCTGCTTGGAGCGATGCTCGGAGCGGCTGTAGTGCTCATTGCGCTGCTCATGTTCTCCATGGTGGTGAAAGGTGCCACGATGCTGCTTATCATAGGCATTATGGTGAGCTATCTGGCATCGAGTGCAATATCGTTTCTCAATTTCTTCTCCACCGAGTCGGGGGTGCACAGCTATGTGATTTGGGGTCTTGGCAACTTCTCAGGCGTAACAGCCCGGCAATTGCCACTTATGGCTGTGCCGCTTCTGGCGGCTCTCGCGTGGGCTGCCCTCATGGTGAAACCGCTCAATGCCATGCTGCTCGGCTCACGCTACGCCGAAAACCTCGGTGTGAACCTGCGCCGTGTGCGAAATGAGCTGCTAATCATCACCGGCGTGCTCACGGCTGTAGTGACGGCTTTTTGCGGACCTATCGGTTTCATCGGGCTGGTGGTGCCGCACATCGCACGCCTGCTGCTGCGCACAAGCAACCACAACCGCCTCATTCCAGCCACTGTGCTTGCAGGCATGGTAGTGGCTCTGCTGTGCAATCTCATAAGCGTGCTGCCCACTTCGGTGGGGGTTATGCCAATCAATGCAATAACTCCAGTTATCGGCGTGCCGATAATCATCTACATAATACTTAACCGCAAACGCATTTTCTATTTCAACTGAGAGCTACGATGAAGCCGATAATCACCACACACAATCTCGCCACAGGCTATCGCCACGGAGGCTCCACCACCATGGTGATGAGCCGAATTGACATTGCCCTGCAACGTGGCAGGCTCACCGCACTGCTCGGACAGAATGGAATAGGCAAATCGACGCTGCTGCGCACCATTGCAGGCTCACAAGCCCCGATTGAGGGCGAAGTGCTGCTCGACGGCCGCCCGATTGCCGAAATCAGCCGCCACGAGCTGTCGAAGCTGCTATCGCTTGTGTTTACCGACCGTACTATGGCTGGAGGACTCACCGTTCGTGAGCTTGTGTCGCTCGGACGTCAGCCGCACACGGGCTTTTTCGGCCGTCTCGACCGGCACGACCGCCAAGTGGTGCAGCAAGCGGTGGAAAGCGTGGGTGTGGCGCACAAAATCGACTCGTTTGTTGCTGAACTGAGCGACGGCGAGCGGCAGAAGGTGATGATTGCCAAAGCTCTGGCGCAGGAAACTCCGCTAATAATTCTCGACGAGCCTACGGCTTTCCTTGATGTGGCAAGCCGAATCGACACTATGCAACTGCTGTGCAGACTCGCACACTCCACAGGCAAGGCTATCCTGCTCTCTACGCACGATGTGTCGCAGGCACTGCTTCTTGCCGATGAGCTGTGGGTGGTTGCCGACGACCATTCGCTACATTGCGGCACAACCGAAGACGTGGTGCTCTCGGGTGCGATGCAGGCAATGTTCTCAAGCGAAAAGGTGCGTTTCAATATGCTAAAGGGCGACTATGAGGTCGATGTGCCTCTGCGCGGCAAGGCGGTGCTTCGATGCACCGATGCCGAGCTTGGCTATTGGCTCAGCAACGCACTGCGGCGCAACGGCGTGGCAATCGTTCACAATTCAGGCAGCACCGGCGGCGTTCTGCCCGAAATCGAAGCCAAATCGCCCGTCGACATCACCGTGTGCGGCACAAAAGCCTCATCGGTGGCACAAATGATAACGCTACTCGACGAAATTCTTCGTGACTCGCTCCACTCTTCTTTAACTTGACCCTTCAACTATCAACAATTATGGAAATTACAATAAAAGACTTTATGCTCAAGCAGCCCAACTATCCCGAAGTGGCTGAAAGCGACAAATACTACATAATTCTTGCCAATCGCCTGGCAAAACTAATCACCAACTCGCGCCTGATGGTCAATGAGCCTGAACAGGTGCAGAAGGAGGTGATTCTCGCCGTTGTGGGCTATTTTCAGGACGTTGTTGCCGATGCAGGGGTGTGGCGTTCGTTCTGCACGGTGTGCAAGGAGTTCTACGGAAAGCCGCTGCCGCTATACACAATCCCCGATGACTACATCGAGAGCGAGCTGAATGAGGTCGATGTGCAATTCGTGGTGTGGTATGTGCTCGAAATGTCGCGAGAGGAGCAGGGTTTGCTGTCGCCTTTCGACCCGATGGTGAAGCGCGTTGCCCACCTGTTTTTCACAGTGCTCGATGCTGTCTACGACGACGCGCCGGTGCCTGTGGAGCTGCAAATGGCACTCGATGTTGACCTCAACGACGAAAGCGAAGCACAACGCATCTACGACCTCTCCTATTGGCTGTTCTGGAACTGCTGGTTCCTGCGTCCTGCCGCACGTGAGGCACTGCGCCAAGCTGCTACCGAAGCCCGCAAAATCATCAGCGAACACCCCGATGAGGACGAGGCCCGACCACTG
>CAMFSS010000138.1 GCA_945983195.1 uncultured Prevotellaceae bacterium
GCGTTAGAGTGATTCGAGAATCCGTTTTATCACCACTTCGGCCGAGATTTCGCGGTTAGCGGCCTCGGGGATTACCAGCGAGCGGGGCGATTCAATCACATCGTCGCTCACAATCATGTTGCGGCGCACCGGCAGGCAGTGCATGAAGAAGGCATTGTTGGTGAGAGCCATCTTCTCTGCAGTGATTGTCCATGAGCGGTCGGTGCAGAGCACTTTGCCATAATTGGGATCGGCAAACGCCGACCAGTTCTTGGCATAGACGAAATCGGCTCCGGTAAGGGCGCGGTCCTGGTCATATTCCACACGCGCATTGCCCACAAACTGCGGGTCGAGCTCATACCCCTTGGGGTGCGTGATGACGAAGTCGTAGCCGGCGGCATTCATCCACTCGGCGAAAGAGTTTGGCACAGCCTGCGGCAGAGCCTTGGGGTGCGGAGCCCATGTAAGCACCACCTTGGGGCGTTCCACCGTCTTGTGCTCCTCTATTGTGATGAGGTCGGCATAGCTTTGCAGTGGGTGCACAGTAGCAGTTTCCATGGCGAAAACCGGGCGGCCTGAGTAGCGGATAAACTGGTTAAGGATTTTCTCCTCATAGTCGTCGCGCTTATTCTCAAATCGGGCGAATGAGCGCACGCCGATCACGTCGCAGTAGCAGCCCATCACCGGAATTGCCTCAAGCAGATGCTCAGGCTTGTCGCCGTCCATAATCACGCCGCGCTCGGTCTCGAGCTTCCATGCGCCCTGGTTCACATCGAGCACAATCACATTCATACCGAGGTTCATAGCTGCCTTCTGCGTGCTAAGACGTGTACGGAGCGATGAATTGAAGAAAATCATCAGGAGGGTCTTGTTCTCGCCAAGGTGCTTGAAGGCAAAGCGATTGGCCTTCACATCAAGGGCTTCCTTCACAGCCACACCAAGGTCGCCTATATCGCTTACTGATTTGAAATATCTCATAGTCAATCAAAAAAAATTGTAAAGTGTAATGCAAAAAATTATTATAGGGGTGCAAGTTACAAAAAAATCCTCAACCTCACTCCACATTCCCCAAAAAATTCAATCGCAAGAACGCAAGAAAGCCCAAAATTCGCCACCCAAGCCACAACAAGCGCAAACGTCCTTCTTAATTTTCCACACCTAACACGCTGTGGCACAGCAATATAGAGCCTCTTGGAAAAATAAGCTAAAAATTACGTGCTTATTTTTCCATTTTTTGGGAAATTAAGCCTATTAAATTTTGCTTATTTAGTCATTTTTCGGGAGAATAAGAAAATTTGCAGTAAAATTTCTTCTTATTTTTCCTTATTTTTCCGTATTTTCACCGAGGATTCTTTCTTATAGAGCCAAACTGCCCACGGCTGCCGCAGAGATTTTTTTGCTGCAATGTGTGATTGTTGGGATAATATCACTATATTTGTAAATCATTAGGAATTATAAAATCTGGGATTATGGATTACGAGAAAGACGTGAAGATGCTGGGAGGTGTGTTTGAAGCAATGATTCACAACCACCAGACGATGGGAATGGATTTCAAGAACATCTACCTCGCACGAGTGGCTGTGGAAATTCTGATGCACCATCTGCCCGACTCGGTACCGGGCGAGTTTGACAGTGTGGCAGGAAAAGCGCGACTGCTTGAGCAGATGCTCGAATACTGCACCGAGACCGATATGCCACGGTTCTGCATCACTCTGCGCGAAACCATCGACCGCCACGCCCCGTCGGAGGACAACACCCGCACGCTCGAGATGCTGCGCGACTACGTAAGCCCCAAGTTCACCATGGACGAGTGGATAAAGAAGTGGAACAGGCACCTTCGCTTCGACCCAATCGAGCGCAGCGAAATGTGGGAGGAGATTATCTACGACGTGGAACGCGAGGTGTCGCACCGACTCGAATTCGACAAATGGTGCATGGGCTTCTGCTTCGAATATTGGAGCGTGAAGCGGGATGTGCTCCATGAGCAGGGTGTGCGCTGGCGCACTCCCACCGAGATGAATCCCGGCGTAATGTTCGACTGAAAATCGGCCACGCCTCACACCTATCGGAAAACATTCGGAATCAACAACTATCACCAAACTCTAAAAAGCCACATAGTATCAATGAGAAAGATGATTAAAATCAATCCCTACCCTACCGACGACAGCCTCATCGGCAAGAGCCACTGGTGGGGTGCACCCGACCTCCCCGACGACACGCCCTACCCCTTCGTGATGGTGGGCGACGAAGACGATGAGGATTCCTATCCCGAGCCACTCACATTCATCTGCCAAATCAGGCTCAGCGACATTGCGGAGTTTGACCCTGAAGGGATGCTGCCGCACAAGGGTATGCTCTACTTCTTCGCTGCAATCGACTACTTCCTCGGCGAAGACTCGCCGCTCGACTTGCCGCTGCACAACTACAGCGGCGAACTGATCCGCGTGATCTACAGCGAGCAGGAAGACAATCTGAAACCTTACAAAATCACATGGGAAAACTCCGACGAGAGCATATTCCGCAAGGCCGAAGCAATAAAGTTCGGCACGACCGACGGCTCCTACGACGTATTCTCTCACGGACTATTCGGCGAAGCCATCGACTGTGTTGCCGACTGCTATCCCCACCTCATGCCGCTGCTGCGCATCGAGGAGGAAGACCGCTGGGGGCTGCGATTCTACGACTGCGGCACAATGTATTTCCTCATCTCACCCGACGACCTCCGCGCCCGCCGCTTCGACCGCACCTCCATCGAAGTGTTCTTCTACTGACCCCGGCAGCCACATCGATGCGCCCAATTAGTCCCATTAGACTTATTAGCCCTATTAGACTTATCAGACGACCTCACAAAAAATTAACGAGCTAAAAAATGATATAATAATCTTTAATTGCGCTATGGGTTTTAAGAATAATTGCTAATTTTGTATGATATTGTTGTCGTTATAACAACCTATAACTCAAGAACTATATGGAAATACTTGAAAATGACAGTCTGGTCGTGAAGGCGAAAACCCAGGGTGCTGAACTTTGCAGCATCATACGCAAAAGCGACGGCAGAGAATTTCTTTGGCAAGCCGACCCTAAATACTGGAAGCGCCACTCTCCGGTACTGTTCCCGATAGTGGGTGCTCTGTGGAACAACAAGATGCACCAAGATGATGAAACCTATGTGATGACGCAGCACGGTTTTGCCCGCGACAGCGACTTTGAGCTGCTGGAGCAAACCGACGACACTCTCGCTTACGTGCTTCGCGCCAACGAGAACACTCTGCGACACTATCCCTACCACTTTGAGCTGAAAATAAGCTACCGCCTCATCGACGAGACGGTGAAGGTGATGTGGCAGGTGCGCAATCTTGAGGAGAAGCGCATAATGCACTTCCAGATTGGCGCACATCCTGCTTTCAACTACATGGGCTACGACCCCGAGGCTGAGCGACAGGGATACATAAAATTCGACTCCTCGACCGACACCTACAAGCTCTCGGTAATCGGGCAGAAAGGCTGCCTCGCCACTTCGGGTGAAACGCTGAAGGCTACCGACGGAACTATTCGCGTGAACCGCCACACTTTCGACAATGATGCCATCATTCTCGAAAAGCGCCAGGTGCAGTCGGTCACTCTCATCAGCCCAACTCACGAGCCTTATCTGCGCGTGGCATTCAATGCCCCGGTGGTGGGAATCTGGTCGCCGGCACGCGGCAGCTTCGCCCCATTCGTGTGCATCGAGCCGTGGTATGGACGCTGCGACCGCGAGGAGTATGAGGGCGAATTCAGCGACAAGGACTGGATGCAGCATCTGAAGCCCGGAGCGCAATTCAATGCCGAGTATCTTATCGACATTCTCTGACCGCTTCAGCACAGTGCGAAAACAGTCGCTAAATGAACAATTCAGCTACGCAAACCGTTGTGTCTGATAGCGGAATTGTGCTAAAATACCGACTTCGTGGCAAATTGCGGAATTTTTTCCTTAATTATGCTGTAGGGTATTAAAAAAATAACTAACTTTGCATAGATTTTTCCACGCAGTGGCAAACTCAAAAAGCACTAACGACAATTCATTAATTTCTTACATACAATAACTTGAAGAAAATGGCAAAGATTGATTTAACTAAGTATGGCATTCAGGGCACTCCTGAAATCGTTTACAACCCATCGTATGAGCAGCTCTACAAGGACGAGACCAATCCCGAGCTTACCGGCTTCGAGAAAGGCCAGGTAACTGAGCTTGGTGCTGTAAATGTGATGACAGGTATCTACACCGGCCGTTCACCTAAGGACAAATTCATCGTAATGGACGAGACCTCAAAGGACACCGTGTGGTGGACAAGCGACGACTACAAGAACGACAACAAGCCTGTTTCCGTAGAGACTTGGAAGGCTCTTAAGGAACTCGCTGTGAAGGAGCTTTCAAACAAGAAGCTCTACGTGGTCGATGGCTACTGCGGTGCCAACCTCGCCACTTGCCTCCGCGTGCGCTTCATCGTTGAAGTTGCTTGGCAGGCTCACTTCGTGAAGAACATGTTCATTCGTCCTACCGATGAGGAGCTTGAGAACTTTGAGCCCGATTTCATCGTGTACAACGCTTCAAAGGCTAAAGTTGAGAACTACAAGGAACTCGGCTTGAACTCTGAGACTGCTGTTGTGTTCAACCTCACTTCGAAGGAGCAGGTTATCATCAACACTTGGTATGGCGGTGAAATGAAGAAAGGTATGTTCTCAATGATGAACTACTTCAAGCCTCTTGAGGGTATCGCTTCAATGCACTGCTCTGCCAACACCAACGAGAAGGGCGAAACTGCCATCTTCTTCGGTCTCTCTGGTACTGGCAAGACTACCCTTTCTACCGACCCGAAGCGTATGCTTATCGGTGACGACGAGCACGGCTGGGACGACGAGGGCGTATTCAACTACGAAGGCGGCTGCTATGCAAAGGTTATCAAGCTCGACAAGGAGAGCGAGCCGGATATCTTCAACGCAATCAACCCCGATGAGAGTCCTGACTACGCCACAGGCTACGAGAACCGCACCATTGACTACCACTACAAGAGCGCGACTCACCACAACCGCGTTTCTTACCCGATTTATCACATCAACAACATCGTGAAGCCGATTTCGAAGGCTCCCGCTGCAAAGAATGTGATCTTCCTGTCGGCCGACGCATTTGGCGTGCTTCCTCCTGTATCAATCCTCAACCCTGAGCAGACCAAGTACTACTTCCTCTCGGGCTTCACTGCAAAGCTTGCAGGAACTGAGCGCGGTATCACCGAGCCTACTCCTACATTCTCTGCTTGCTTCGGCGCTGCATTCCTTGAGCTCCACCCAACAAAATATGCTGAAGAGCTCGTTAAGCGCATGGAGAAGTCGGGAGCCAAGGCTTACTTGGTAAATACCGGTTGGAACGGCACTGGCAAGCGTATCTCTATCAAGGATACTCGCGGCATCATCGACGCTATCCTCGACGGCGCTATCAACAACGCTCCTACCAAGACTATTCCTTACTTCAACTTCGAGGTTCCGACTGAACTTCCCGGCGTTGACACCAACATCCTCGACCCGCGCGACACCTACGCTAACGCAGAGGAGTGGAACACCAAGGCTCAAGACCTTGCACAGCGCTTCATCAAGAACTTCACCAAGTACACTACCAACGAAGCTGGTAAGGCTCTCGTAGCAGCCGGTCCGCAGCTCTAATCGCTACAACCGACAATTATTTTGAGCAAACAATAATCAAGGGCTTGCCAATCGGCAAGCCCTTTTTGTGTTCTTGCAAGGATATGTTAGCGCAGTGGGGAATAGCGCACCATCGAGCGGCTGATTTCGGCAAGGGTGTGAGCGCCACACATCTGCATGGTGTCTTCGAGTTCGCAGGCGAGGCGGTGAATGTAGCACTTCACGCCCTCCTCAGCACCGCCAAACGCTGCCACTACCATGGGGCGGCAAATCAGCACACCGTCGGCACCAAGCGCAAGTGCCTTGAATATGTCAACTCCCGAACGGATTCCACCGTCGACAAGCACTTTGCAGCGACCTGCAACCGCCTGTGCAATCTCCTCAAGCACCTCGGCAGTAGCAGGACACTCGTCGAGCACACGACCACCGTGATTTGAAACCACAATCGCCGCTGCTCCTGCCTCAATAGCCTTCTCAGCACCACGCGGAGACAAAAAAAACATAATCACACACGGCTAACCAATCGACGAA
>CAMFSS010000139.1 GCA_945983195.1 uncultured Prevotellaceae bacterium
GGTGGGACCTGGGCTGTTGGTAGTTTGGGGTAAGGCCGTGGGAATACTTTTGCGACATTAAGCCCTTTCTGAGCCGCTGCGGTGAAAGCCGAGGCGATAATTACAGCCGTCATAATCAATAGCTTCTTCATATTTCATTCTATGTTTTGTTAGTCCATTTTTTTGAGATATATCGGCACAGGTAGCATCACTTGCTATTCCACATCGTTGATGAATGAGCCGATATCGGCAATCTGCGATTCTATGCTGCGGTTGGTTTCAGATGCTGCATCGTGAATGTCGCTCAGTCCGCTCTGCATCAGGCTGAGCACTTGTGCCTCATCGTTGATGCGCACATCACCGACCATAGCATAGCAACCGCTGCTATCGGCATCGTGTCTGATGAGATTGATTCCCACCGTGGCAACAACTGTCACTACTGCTGCCGCTGCCGCCGCCCTCACCCAAAGTGACACCGTGCGAGGCTTGCTACCGGTGTTGCGCTTTGCAGCCATAAGGCCCAGCACGGCACGAATCTCGTCGTATCGCGGCTCGGTGCGGTGTGCCACTGCACGCTTGAGCAGAGCCTCCTCATCGAGTGATGTGTCGGCATCGAAATAGCGTTCAATCATCGCATCAAGCTGCTCGTCGCTCAATATTTTGTTGACAGTCTTTTTCATCAATTCAGTGTTTGTTTTCAAGTTACTCAATGCGACTGAGTCGCACGATACACGTCTCTAATCAGTTTTCGCGCCCGGCTCAGAGCCACTCTCACCGCGGTGGGCTGCATATCAAGGGTTTCGGCAATCGCCTCGAAGCTCATGCCTTCAAGCTCACGCATCCGCACTATCGCACGCTGCTGTTCGGTCAGACGGCTGTCGATAATCCGCTCAACGCTTCGGAGCAGCATTTCGCGCCCGGCAGTGTCGTCGGCGTCGTCGAGGGTGTCGTGCAAATCGCGGTTTTCATCGAGGCTCACCGTTGGCGAGTGGCTTTGCCGCCTTAGAGCGTCGATGCACACATTGTGAACAGTGGTGACGCTCAGAGCCTCAGCCTCGCTGCTGCCGTGAATGCGTTCCCGGCGGCTCCAGAGGCGGCAGAAGGCATCCTGCAACGCATCGTCGGCATCATCGCCGTCACCGAGAATCCCGGTGGCGATGTTGCGGAGCCGTTGCCGTAGCCTCATAAAAGCCGATGTCAGAGCATCATTTTCCATTGTCTCTCGTTAGTTCGTCAATTTCTGTTGAAATAACCTTTTTCATCACGTTCACACTATGTAAACGCAGCAATAGCACTTTTGTAACATCCCCCCCCACAAAATTTTTTTTCAATTCTCTCTATATTCTGAACTACATTCTCAAAATATGCCATTATAATCATTGTATAGTAGGGATGAATGCCTTACCTTTGCAAAGAAAAATATAAAATAACTCAATGATATGAAAAAATTTTTGTTTAGTGTAATGACGATTGCCGCAGCATTGGCATGCCATGCTCAGACTTTAGAGAAAATGCAATGGTTCAACGAGCCGGAACAGTGGAAAATCGAGAACAAATCGCTCACGATGAATGTAACGCCGCAGACCGATTATTGGCGTATATCGCACTATGGATTCACCGTCGATGATGCACCCTTTTTCTACACTGTGCGCGGTGGAGAATTTGAAGTGAAAGTGAAAATATCGGGCGACTACATAGCTCGGTTCGACCAGGCAGGGTTGATGCTGCGTATCGACCATGAGAATTACATCAAAGCCGGAATTGAGTTTGTTGATGGGAAATATAATCTGAGCACGGTGGTGACGCATCACACAAGCGACTGGAGTGTCATTACACTCGACAAACCCATACCATTTGTGTGGATAAAGGCTGTGCGCCGACTCGATGCCGTGGAAATCTTCTATTCATTCGACGACAAGGAATACACCATGATGCGGAATGCCTGGTTGCAAGACAACTGCCCTGTGATGGTTGGCGTGATGGCTGCCAGCCCTGACGGCAACGGATTCAAAGCCAAGTTTGACTGCTTCACCATCAAGCACCTCACCGACATGCGCAGACTTGAATGGCTCAAAAACAACAAATCCGGTCAATAACCAAAGGCGATTAGGCTAAGAAGTAACCCTAAAAGTGGCAGCAGCAATAGTTGGTTGCCACTTTTTGTATATTTGTAAAATTGTTTTTATTTTATGAAGCGACCAAAGGTTTATTCCAGTAAATGTAACAAATTAAGGAGTTGAGCCTAAAGGATTCTCAACAGACCAACGCCAACTCAATATGGTTTATTATCGCTTCAACCATGCATACTCAACCCTCGAAAAGGCAGAATAATAGCAGCAAAAATATTAATCTTCTGTGATTATCGTTTCGTTCAACAAATTCAAAGTTTAGCATAATTTCGACTTCAATATGATTGAATATCGGCGACATAGCAGCCTATTATCCAATTTCAGCATAAAATTTCCATTAGGGAAATCAAAAAACTTGCATAAATCATCTTCTATACAAAATAATTCTGTAACTTTGTCATCGGTGATTATTGGTTGTAATTCTTCGTAATTGAGCACAAAAAAGTTATAACAATTTTCACTAATCAATAAATATTCGGGCATTTATAATTCATCATACTCAGGTTAATATAATACATTATTATGCAAGCTGATAAAGAAAACCTCACTGATTTTATTTGTAGCAACAAATATTATGAGATTCCGTTTTTCCAACGTTCTTATGTGTGGGATGCTGAACAATGGGAGCGCATTGTTGATGATGCAATTTTTGCATCCGAGACAAAAAAGCCTCTTTTTCTAGGAGCAGTTATTTTTAAGAACCGACTAAATTCTAATGGGCTGCATGATGGTTATACCATTATTGACGGACAACAACGTCTTACAACCCTATTCATTTTCTTTAAAGTACTCTCGCTGTTCTCTGGTCAAACAGCCTGGTTTAATGTAACTTTTAAGAAAATTGATGGGTCGCCTGTCCTTCGACAGAGTCATAGTAATCTTGAAGACTTTGAGAATATAATCGCCTTGACATCTCCCGAAGACTTAGGGAAAAATGCAAATAATTCTCAAATAAACAAAGCATACACCTATTTCCGTCTGCGTCTGCGCGAAATTTTCATAAACAAAGAAAACAAGAATGCCAATGGGGAACGAATCATTGACTATGATATGATCTTCATGCTGCTTAACTTCGTTGTCATTAAATTGGACAAGGATGATGATGAGCAACAAATCTTTGATACCATTAATTCATTAGGTGTCAAACTTACTACTGGTGAATTATTAAAAAATTATCTCTTTGCGTCAAGTCAACTCAATGATTATAACGCAATCTGGAAGCCTATATTCGAGAAAGATAATGAAACCATTAGATTCTGGAATTCACAAATGGTCAACGGTCGAAATCTAAAGAAAACAATAGACATTTTCTTATTCTATTTTCTCCAAATTAAAGCACAAGAACCGTCTCTTAAAGTTGACAAAAAACAAGTTCGAAGAATGGATAATCTATTTGTCAATCTTAAAGAAATTGTTGAAGCAAATCATTTGGATAAGGACATTTTTGCTTTGGAAATCTCAGAATACGCAAAATTATTTATGGAGTGTTTTCTTCGAGATGAGGATGAGGGGGAATATGATGTGCCATCTTCCTTTGGATTAGAACGAATTAGCTTTATTATAAATAATCTTGACTCCAACACTCTGATTCCATATGTCCTATACATCATGCATAATGTAAGTTCTCATGACGAACAGAACAAAATATTTGGATTTCTTGAAACATACATAATCCGACGCCTTATTGTTGACAGCAACAACAATAACTATAGTGACCTTTTCAGTGAAAACCTTATTGGACAACGTATAAATTCATACACAGCTCTACGAGATTACATCCTATCAAAGGACTCAACTGTCTCACTCGCAATGCCTAGTGACAATGCTGTTAGAAAAGGATTCCATGAGACTCACTTCAAGAGTAACAATAAACGTGCTCTTTGCATTTTATATTTACTTGAATCACTGCTTCAAACACCAAATCATTCAACCCAGCTGAAAACTTTTGGAGCTTACACATTAGAACATTTGATGCCAAAGAAATGGAAAAAACACTGGTCATGCGGTAATTTGCCCGAAGAAGAACGGGATTTGATCATATTGACATTGGGGAATCTCGCTATGATTGCAAGTGGTCTCAATAATACTATTCGTAATTATGATTGGACAACAAAACTAATAGGGAAAAACAACAAACCTGGATTAAAAGAGTTTGCCGGAGGTTTGGCAACAATTCAACCATATTTAAGTTTACCAATATGGAATGAAGAAGCTATTTATAACCGTGCCGAGGAACTAGCCAATATGGCAATCAAAAAGTGGACATTAGATTAACTAAGTTCGATGAGCCAAGAAATGCACATAAGCTGTGTTGTTAACGTACGATGTACAATGAAACACTACTTTTGTGGGAATATGTTATATCATAAAATTCACGATGATATTGTATAACAGCGGAGGTGATTTTCAGCAGTTGCTTTCTATTTACTGCTGTCCGATAAAATGTGTACTTTTGCTCATCAGTTAATTCTATTTTTGTAAAAGTAAAATAACCGAAAAGGGCGGACTCCTGTTAATGGAATCAGCATAACTCTTCAGCACCGCAATATTTTTTATCGGACAGCAATACTTGATTTTTGAAAACTATCTGTTTTTTGCTGTCTTTAAGTGCTTCCCTACATACGCTACATAGACCTTTTTAGTTTTAGGGTCAGCATAAAAATGTACACGATAAGTGTTTGAAATCTTAATGTGATGGAAACAGTAGGTGGAACCTAAATCGGGAATTGAAAATAATCTTTGTCCTTTCAATTTTGGATTAGCTTTAGTTGTCTCGGATTCATCGGAAGCATCGACACCTGTAAATTTTGAAAAATCTTCAATAGGGAACGTAGCATTATTCTTCCATTTGCCAGAAGTGTAATCATTCAGTTTTTTTAAGTTTCCGATAAGGGTTCTTTTATCATCATAGCTTAGTTTCTTATATGCTATCAAAGCCTTTTTTGTAAAAGAGACATTAGGTAAATATGCTACCAAAAACACATCGCAGTCATTTGACAATACCTTACCATACGTTTGATGCCTTCTAAATTCATAGTAATGGTTAAGTTCTGATAGCAGCCAAAGACATTTATTTTTCTGGAGAGTAACCAATTTTGCATTAGGGAGGATTTTACCATCTTCCTCTCCATATTGAATATTGTCGATTACTTGGCTATTGTAAGGCTTGAAAGTGCGTAAAATAGTGGGAATAATTCTATTAAAAATCTCTCCGGAATTATTACAGAAAATCAAATCATATAGAAATTTGCCTGATTTATGGCGTAGTGATGAAATATAGTTTTCGTCATTGCGTAAGAAAGATTCTTCAAATAAAGAATCTTTCTGGTCTTGAGATGCCGACAGAGTTTCGAATGCAAATCGGAAAAAATGTTCCATCTGATTTGCATTAGCATTGCATAAACTATCTAAATCTAAATAATAGCTAAGATTCATTGCATGTTTCTATTTATTGTGAATGCTTTTCCTGAGCTTATAAAGTTCGTATAGATCTTTTCTGCTTTGATCCATAAAACCTACAGGCCAGCAAGAATAGTTCCCGTCTTCTTCAAGTTTTATCCTATCTATTTTTATACATCCCTTATGAGATTCTGCTTTATTGGCTATACTGAAGTTGTTAATAACTACATTAGATAGGAAATTGCTATGACTCAACGCATAATATTGAATTCCATTCACAAGATGGTCACTATGAGTCTCAACTATCACACGCGTACCCGTAGCTGCTACCATCGCAAGGAATCTTCCGATCTGTGATTGAGCAGATGGATGCAGATGAGCCTCTGGGTTTTCTACAATCATCATCGAGCCTTTTCGTGCCATAAGGCCTGCAACAATAATTGGCAACAGATAACTTATTCCATAACCGACATTGGTAGAAAGGCCAAATTCTGAATGTACGGAATTTCTCATTTGCACCTGAGCAGTCTGCATTTCTTCAGAAGATTTTGCATCAATCTCTATGCCTGGGAACAAATCTTTTATGTAGAGATTTACCTGATCTTTTAGAAATGGAGATGTGTTATTGTCATATAACCTTAACGTT
>CAMFSS010000140.1 GCA_945983195.1 uncultured Prevotellaceae bacterium
GTGCACCTCAGGGCGTCCGCGCTATCTTGCACGACCGCAACAAGCAAGTTATCGAAAAGATCAACAAGCTTAAAGAGGATTGGAAAGCCAACAAATTCTCAACCAACAAGGAGCAAAACGACAGCATCTATCAGGTTGAGGCCAAGAAGATTCGTAACGACTCCACGCTCACACGTCCGGTTGTTATCATCAAGGCTACTCCTAACGCTTCATTCATGAGTCTCGTTACAGCTCTCGACGAAATGCAAATCAACAGCATCAGCCGTTATCAGATCGACCGCATCAACACCGTTGACTCGGCTCTGATGATCGACTGCAAAGCTAAAGGTTTGAAATGATGATAGATTTAGTAGTTTATGAACAATTAAAAAGCTTATTTTAATTATGGCAAAAGACGTAGATCTAACATCAAAAGAGTGGTGCGACATTGTCTTTGAAGCAAAGAACAAAGACTTCGGAGCTTATGTGATGCGTCAGAAATCAGCATCACGCCACAATAAGTCGATGATTGTTGTAGTAATCTTCATCATAGTTGTCTTCATCCTTTCACAGGTGATTCAGTCTGTTCGCCAGGCTTGGGAAGAGGCCCAGCCTAAAGACGAGATTGAGCAGATTGTGACAAGCATCGACAATGCGGCTGAAGAGGAGGAAGAGGAAGAAGTTCAGGAGCGCGTTGAGCAGCCTGAGCCTGAGGCTCTTCCCGAGGAAATCCTTAACACTGTTAAGGTGACCGAGCTTCTTATCGCAAAAGATGAAGAAGTTACTAAGGACGATGAGATTCAATCGCAAGATGAGTTGAAAGAGACTCAGACTGCATTCGGACAGACTAACTTCGACCAAGGTACCGACGACCGTAACGTGGTTCGCGAGCACAAGAACGAAGTTATCGTTGAAGAGAAGAAGCCGGAGCCTGAGAAAGAAGAAGTGTTCCGCGCTGTTGAGCAGATGCCGCGCTTCCCGGGTGGTGAAGCTGAGCTTATGAAGTATCTCTCTTCTCACTTCAACTATCCTACTATGGCTATGGAGAACAATGTTCAGGGCCGCGTTGTGGTTCAGTTCGTTGTTACCAAGACTGGTAAGATTGGTGAGGTGAAGGTGGTTCGCTCAGTCGACCGCGACCTCGACAAGGAGGCAGTTCGCGTATGTAAGACTCTTCCCGACTTCATCCCTGGTAAGATGAACGGTCAGGCCGTGAACGTGTGGTACACTCTCCCCGTTTCGTTCAAGCTCCAAGGCGTGAACTAATGAATCTGATTGATGCCGACTGAAGAAATTCACGGCACACAATAGCTTAAAAGAGCCGATACCCGGTGGGGTAACGGCTCTTTTAGGTTTTTCTTACGTTAAGAAATTTTAATTGCTCCACTATTGTGATGTTTTTTAGTCCATTTTTTATAACTTTACGCTGAAAAGTTGAAGTATGCGTTTTTTAATCTGGAATGCTTAAACTAAACGCTCCTTTTTCAGTCGAATTTAGAAAACATACAAATGGAGAATATAAACGAAAACAAACCTATTGAGTCAACCCAATCAAAGCCGGCAACATCGGGTACCGATGCTCCCGCTGCTATGAAGAAAATATTCGGAGTATTTATGCTTCTGATTTATTTCGGTATGGGTGGACTTACCTATTGCGGCTACTTCGACATTCTATTTGGCGAGTGGCACTGGATGAAATGGTGTCTTGGATCATTATTCACAGTCTACGGTATTTGGAGAGCTTTCCGATACTTCACAGGGCGCAACTGATTCAATCACATCGTTTATAGGAAATACAGCAACATATTAATTCGTTCAAACTTATGCTCGACACTTTCAAGAAATACATATTCGCCCCGGCAATTGCACTTGCATTGGCAGCAGTTGCATCAATGGCATCGTCATGCGACCGCCACAAGCCTACCGATTCAAGTACGTCGGGCATCACCACGCTCATCTGCGATGCCACTATCCAGAACATTATCAGCCAGGAGGTCGATGTGTTTGAATTCACCTACCCCAAGGCAAGCATTATGACGTGGTACACCGACGAGCACTCTGCTATCGACTCTCTCGTCACAATGAAGTCGAGCCTTATCATTACTGCCCGCCAGCTCACCGACAAGCAGAAAGAATATCTCAAGACGCAGAACCGCAACGTCCGCACTCAGCAAATCGCTGTCGACGCTATTGCTATAATTGTCAACACTGCAAACAATATCGACGAGCTGTCAATTGGCGAACTTCGCGAGATTATGACAGGAAAAGCCCAGCGTTGGGACGACGTTTTCCCGTCGAAGCTTGGAAAAATACAGGTCGTATTCGACCACGCGGGGTCGAGCACAGTGAAATATGTTACCGATTCCATTCTTCGCGGCGAAAAATTCACCGATGAAGTATATGCCTGCCAAAATAGCCAGGAGGTTTTCAAAGAGGTTGAAAAGCGCAAAAATTCCATTGGCGTGATTGGTGTGAGCTGGATTACTGCCGACCTCGAATCGGCTGATACCGACCGCCGCACAATGCAGCAGAAAGTTGCTGACCTGCAAAAGAACGACACTTCGGCAATCGACTTCACTAACCGCATCAAGGTGCTCAAGATTCGCCGCGACAACTGCCCTATCGCTTACAAGCCCTATCAGCTTTACATCTACGAGGGCAACTATCCGCTCTATCGCAGCATCTACGTAACCACCACTGCCCCAAACGGCAGCCTTGCCCACGGCTTCTACTCGTTCCTAACCGGTTTTATCGGGCAGAAGATTATCCTCGGCACAGGTGTTATGCCGGCAGTCGTACACCCGCGAATGGTAAGCCTCGAATAATTATTGACTTAACATAAAAAAATAATCAACAATAAATACTATTACAGAAATGAAATCGAAGATTTTATTATCACTGCTTTTAAGCGGTTCCATCACTTGCTTCGCGCAAGGCTACAAAGATGGTATTGAGTATTACAAAGTATCGGAGTTCGACAATGCTAAGGAGTTGCTTGAGCGCAACCTCAACGATGCGTCTACCGACAAGTCTGAAGCCTACTACTATCTCGGCTGCGTAGCTCTTGAAAGCGGCAACACTGCTGCTGCAAAGGAGTATTTCGAGAAAGGCAAAAGCGCAGGTTCGTGCCAGCTCAATCTCGTTGGTCTTGGCATTCTCGACCTCAAGGCTGGAAATGCTAAAGAGGCAAAAGCCAAATTCGACCTTGCTGTCAAGAATTCGCCCAAGAAGGACGCCAAGATTCTTGTTGCTATTGCTCGTGCATACTACACCGTCGATGGCGTGAAGTATGCTAAGGAGATTGGCGACTTCATCAAGAAGGCTCGCAAAAACAACAAGACTGAATCTGCCACTCCTATCCTTGAAGGTGATATGGCTGCCGCTGAAGCCAACACAGGCGACGCACAGGGTATGTACGACGAGGCTATCAGCTACGACCCGACTAACTCTGAGCCTTATGTGAAGTATGCACGCGCACTCTTCAAGGTTAATCCGCAGCAGGCCATCTCGCGTCTGCAAGACCTTCTTGCACAAAACCCAACCTCAGCCCTCGCACAGCGCGAACTTGCTGAGAAATTCTACGAGAACGACCAGTGGACTAAGGCTGCCGAGCAATATGGCGAGTACATCAAGAACCCCAACCACTTCAAACAAGATGAAGTGCGCTATGCAAGCCTCTTATTCTACGGCAAGAAGTATAATGAGTCGCTCGACCTTGCACGCAAAATCGAGGCTTCTCTCCCGGCTACCGACAAGAACGTTTTCTATATGAAGCGTCTTGAGCTCTACAACCTCGTAGCCCTCGAAAAATGGGAAGATGCCGACGTTGCAGCTACTGCCCTCTTCGCAATGCAGGTTCCCGCAGGTGCTAAATATGAGGTTAAGGACTACACCGACTATGCCGACGCTCTCAAGAAGCTCGACCGCACTCAGGAGGCTCTTGCTTTGCGTGTAAAAGCCTACGAGGCTAACCCCGAGAAGCTCGACCTTCTCAAGGATCTTAGCGATGCCTACAGCGATGCCGGCGACGACGTAAACTCTGCCAAGTATTATCAGATGTTCGTCGACAAGGGCGAATACAAGACCAACGACCTCTTCGTACTTGCTAAGAAGTATTTCTACGTTGCTGCAACCGACTCTGTTGCCGACACAAAGGCTGCTGCCGTTGCCAACGCTCTTAAATACGTAGATATGGTTAATGAGAAGATTGCCGACAATCCTCGTATGCGCATTTTGGTAACACTCCAAAAGGCTAAGATTCTCCAAGTTTCTGATGTTGAGAAGACCGACGGTAAGGCTGTCGACACCTATAAGGCAGTCCTTGAACTCCTCGACCAAGATCCTAATAACCTCATCGATCGCAAAGAGGACTACATTCTAGCTTGCAACTATCTCGCCAACTACTACTTCGCAGTAGGCGACAAGGAATCCTCTAAAGCTTACTATCTCAAGTGGCTTGAGGCTGACCCGACAAATGAAGGTCTCCGTAAGTTCGTTGAAGGATGGAAATAATCTTTAAGTGAACATCATAGCCTACTATGGGAGTGATTTATGCCCCATAGTAGGCTTTATTGTTTTTCTTGAATCCTCCTTACTATTGCAACCACAACAACATAACTTTTTGCCGCATATCGCGGTTCACATTTAATCCCTACATATTCAGAGAACATTTATGAAACTACTGTTTTCTCTTTTCATTTGCTCCACTCTGAGCTTGTCGGCTGTCGCTCAAAGCAAACTTTCTGCCTACTCGCTCAATTATTTGCAGAGCTACAAGAATCAGGCTGCTGAAAACACAGTCGGAATATCCGACAGACAGAACTATAAAGCCATTCGCACTGTCGATGTCAATGGTCGCGCTACGGTGCTCGCATTCGTCACCGTAGGTACTTCTTTGCCCGATTTCGACCGTTACCAAGCCGAAGTTGTTTCTGAGTTTAACGACATTCTTATTGTGAGAATCCCGGTTGATAACATTCTCCCCCTCTCCAACAATGCCGGCGTAAAGAAAATTTCAATTGAGCGTCCGCTCAAAGTCAAGAACAATCTAACCCGCGAGCTTTCGTTGGTCGACAAGGTTCATGCCACTCTCGACCATGCCGGAAATGCCATTAAGGGTAAAGATGTAGTTGTTGGCGTAATCGACTGCGGTATCGACTACAACCACATCGCATTCAAGGATGCCGATGGAAATTCTCGTGTGAAGCGCGTCATCAACGGCACCAAGAAAATATCCTCTGCTTCACAGATTGCTTCTCTCACCACCGACTACACTTCTGAAGACCACGGAACTCACGTCGCTTCCACCGCTGCCGGAAGCTACATGGGCAATGATTATTACGGAATGGCACCCGAAGCCGACCTCGTGCTCTGCGGTCTTACAAACTTCTCCGATGCCGCTTTGATTGACGCTTGCAAGTACATAATCGACTATGCCAAGTCTGAAGGCAAGCCATGCGCTATCAATATGAGTCTTGGTCACAACTCGGGTCCGCACGATGGCTCCGATGAGTTCAACCAATTGCTTGAGGAGCTTGCTGAAGAAGGCGTGATTTTCTCTATCGCTTCAGGAAATGAGGGCGATATGCAACTCTATCTCAACAAGCAATTCTCTGCCGAAGAAGGTAACGACTCTATCAAGACTGTTCTGGCCAACTACTATAACAGCGATGGCGGCTACTACGAGGAAAATTCGTTTGAAATATGGAACTTCAATGGACAAGTTCCCGAAATTGAGTTCTACGTTATCAATAAGCAGACCAACAAGGTACTTCTCACCTCTGAGCGAATCTCCATGAATGAGGGTGAAACGTCGAAGAATTGGATGATGTCTTATTCCGACAATTATGGAGCTTTCAAGGGTTACTACAGTTCAAATTACTACGGCTCACCCGAAATTTCTGTCAGCATGGTAAAGGACGGTATATACGGTGCAGTCAACATCATCGTGAATGGAAGCCCGAAAATTAGTAGCCGCTACTACATTGCTATGGGCATCTTTGCCCCCGATGGCACTGAAATTCACGCTTGGGGTGCCGATTCTTACAGCGAATTCCGACAAAACGGCAGCACTGAATTCACAGCCGTAAAATATTAAAAGTCTATGAACCAGATTATTGTAGTCTACTACATTAAAAGTGTAGTTGAATACAAATAATGAAA
>CAMFSS010000141.1 GCA_945983195.1 uncultured Prevotellaceae bacterium
TCGACTTCTCAGGCGATGCCCTGAACCTTGGCGGTTCGGCTTTCGCACAATCGCTCAACGCTCTTGGCGAGACGTCACCTACAGTGAAATCGCCCGACTACTTTGCCCGTGCATTCAATGCTGTTCAGGCTCTTGTAGCAAAGTCGATGCTTCTTGCTGCACACGATGTTTCAGCCGGTGGTATGGTGACCACACTACTTGAAATGGCATTTGCCAACACCAAGGGCGGTATCGAAATATGCACCGACAATTTTGCCGAGAACGACCTCATCAAGATTCTATTCGCCGAGAATCCCGCTCTCGTAATCCAGGTTGCCGACAAGAAGGTTGACAAAGCCCTTGCCATGCTCGACAATGCCGGAATCAGCTATGTGGAACTCGGTACGCCTTCAACCGAACGCTGTCTGACAATCAACCATGACGGAAATGAGTATATGCTCTTCATCGACCACCTTCGCGATGTGTGGATGGAATCGTCGTATCTTCTCGACACCAAGCAAAGTGGCGAAAAATGTGCCAAGCTACGCTTCCTCAACTACAAGAAACAACCTATCCGCTACATTCTTCCAAAGGGTTTCACCGGAAAGGCTGCCGATCTCGGAATCACAGGCTTCAGACACAAGCCTTCGGGCATAAAGGCTGCTATCATTCGCGAAAAAGGCGTGAATGGCGACCGCGAAATGGCATATTCACTTTATTATGCCGGATTCGATGTGAAAGATGTTCACATGACTGACCTTATGTCGGGTCGTGAAACGCTCGACGATGTGAACATGATTGTTTTCTGCGGCGGTTTCTCCAACTCCGACGTGCTTGGTTCTGCCAAAGGCTGGGCAGGCGGATTCCTGTGGAACGAAACAGCGAAAGCAACGCTCGAAAGATTCTACAAGCGTCCCGACACGCTAAGCCTTGGCATTTGCAACGGCTGCCAGGTGATGATTGAGCTCAACCTCATCAACCCCGAGCATAATAAGCGTACAAAGATGCTTCACAACGATTCACACAAGTTTGAATCGCAATTCTTGGGTCTAACCATTCCCAAGAACAACTCTGTAATGTTCGGCTCTCTCTCTGGTTCTCGCCTCGGTATATGGGTTGCACATGGAGAAGGCAAATTCTATCTTCCTGAATCAGCCGACAAATACAATGTTGTGGCTCAGTACTCCTACAAGTCCTACCCTGCAAATCCCAATGGCTCGCCACGCGCCGTTGCAGGAATCGCTTCAGCCGATGGCCGCCACTTGGCTATGATGCCTCACCTTGAGCGCGCCATTTTCCCATGGCAATGCGGTTTCTATCCTGAGTCGCACCGCGCTGATGAGGTGACACCATGGATTGAGGCTTTCGTAAATGCCCGCAAGTGGATTGAGAAAAACAAGAAATAAATATAAAGTGCTGCAAGCCCAATGGTAATAGCAATTGGCGTTGGGCTTGCCATTTTGAAAAATATTTTATGCTTTATAGCATCTATTTCCCTATTTTTTAATACTTTTGTACTGAATTTATATAATTGACTTTTATAATATGGCTCAGAATAAAAAAATCAAGACAGCTCTCATCTCGGTCTACCATAAAGATGGATTAGACAAGATTCTTAGAATACTCAACGACAATGGTGTGCGCTTCCTCTCTACCGGCGGCACCCAGTCGTTTATCAAAGAACAAGGCTACGAATGTGACGCCGTTGAAGACCTCACAGGCTATCCCTCTATTCTTGGCGGTCGTGTGAAGACCTTGCACCCAAAGGTGTTTGGTGGAATACTCAACCGTCGCGCCAACGAAGGCGACCGCGAGCAGATTGCAAAATATGAGATTCCGGAAATCGACCTGGTTATTGTCGACCTTTATCCATTCGAAGACACTGTAGCTTCGGGTGCATCTGAGGCCGACATCATCGAGAAAATCGACATTGGTGGAATTTCACTCATTCGTGCCGCTGCCAAGAATTTCAAAGACGTAGTGATTGTGGCATCAAAGGCTCAGTATGAACCTCTCTATGAGCGCTTGGTTGCCAATGGAGATGCATCAACCACTCTTGACGACCGCCGCTGGTTTGCCAAAGAAGCTTTTGCAGTGTCGAGCGCATACGACTCACACATATTCACCTATTTCGACGGCGAGGAGCCTTCGGCTTTGCGTTTGCCAATCAATGGTGCCAAGGTGATGCGCTACGGTGAGAATCCTCACCAGAAGGGCTATTTCTTCGGTAATTTCGACGAAATGTTCACACAACTTCATGGCAAGGAGATTTCCTACAATAACCTCCTCGACATTGACGCTGCCGTGAACCTAATCGGCGACTTCTCCGAAACCACTTTTGCAATTCTCAAGCACAACAACGCTTGCGGCATAGCATCGCGCGACACCGTGCTCGATGCATGGAAAGCCGCTCTTGAGGGCGACCCTGTATCGGCTTTTGGTGGAGTGCTTATCACAAACCGCGAAATCGACGCTTCAACAGCCGAGGAGATGAACAAAATATTCTTCGAGGTGTGCATCGCTCCAGCCTATAGTGATGAGGCACTTGCAATTCTCGAACAGAAGAAGAACCGCATCATTCTCGTCATCAAGCCGTTTGAGCGTCCTGCACTCCAGTGCCGCACCACTCTCAATGGTGCACTCGTTCAGGAACGCGACACTCACACTGAGACACCAGAAGAGCTGAAGCAGGTTACTGAAAAGGCTGTCGATCAGGCACAGATCGACGATCTTCTCTTCGCCAACAAGATTGTAAAACACAGCAAGAGCAACGCCATTGTGCTTGCCAAGAACAAGCAGCTCTGTGCAAGCGGCATTGGACAGACTTCACGCGTCGATGCGCTCAAGCAGGCTGTTGAGAAGGCCCGCAGCTTCAATTTCGACCTCAATGGTGCTGTGATGGCTTCTGACGCTTTCTTCCCATTTGCCGATTGCGTGGAAATCGCCCACAATGCCGGAATTACGGCTGTGATTCAGCCCGGCGGCTCTATTCGCGACAACGACTCTATCGAGTATTGCAACAAAAATGGCGTAGCTATGGTGACAACCGGCATTCGCCACTTCAAGCACTGATTAAATACTAATTAATTCATTATTTGCCAATTACAAAACATGGGACTTTTCTCATTAACTAAAGAAATATCAATCGACCTTGGCACAGCCAACACCCTCATTATTCACAACGACAAGATTGTGATAAATGAGCCGTCAATTGTTGCGCTCGACACCAAGACCAACAAGCTGATTGCTGTGGGTGAACGTGCCCGCCAAATGCAGGGAAAGGAGCATGAGGGCATTCGCACTGTGCGCCCGCTTCGTAAGGGTGTGATTGCCGACTTCAATGCCGCTGAACTCATGATTCGTGGTTTCGTGAAGAAACTCAGCTCAAAGAGCAATTGGTTCTCGCCATCGCTTCGCATGGTGGTAGGCATTCCATCGGGATCGACCGAAGTGGAAATACGCGCCGTTCGCGACTCTTCTGAGCATGCACAAGGACGCGACGTTTATATGATTTATGAGCCTATGGCTGCCGCTCTCGGTATTGGTCTTGACGTGGAGGCTCCTCAAGGCAATATGGTGGTCGATATAGGTGGCGGCACAAGCGAGATTGCCGTTATTTCACTTGGTGGTATCGTATGCAACAAGAGCATTCAGATTGCCGGTGACGATTTCACCGAAGACATTCAGGAGCACATGCGACGTGCCCACAATGTAAAAGTCGGAGAGCGCATGGCCGAACTTATTAAAATCAATGTAGGTTCTGCCCTCACTGAGCTTGAGAATCCACCTGAAGACTTCATCGTGCACGGACCGAACCAGATGACTGCGTTACCTATGGAAATACCGGTTTCCTATCAGGAAATCAGCCATTGCATCGAGAAGTCAATCTCAAAAATCGAAGCTGCTGTGCTCGGAGCACTTGAGCAGACTCCGCCTGAGCTGTATGCCGACATCGTCAAGAACGGCATCTATCTTACGGGTGGCGGTGCATTGCTTCGCGGTCTCGACAAGCGCCTGACCGACAAGATTGGAATACAGTTCCACATTGCCGAAGACCCGCTGCTCGCTGTGGCAAAGGGAACTGGCGTAGCTCTTAAAAACATCAATCGCTTCTCATTCCTCATTCGCTAAGCGAGTGAGCCAGCGATAGTTATATCACCGAAAAGGGTGTGTGGCATAACCTCAGTTATGGCACACACTCATTCGGCTTTATATGAGCGTAGATGAAAATGAGTCAATGTTGCACCTTTAATTTTCACATATTCATTGAAAAATCTCATTAATTTCATTATAAAGTATTTTTCGTGGTTGGTCTTCATCTTTTATTTGACTATCTGCTGTATGATGCTGTTTCAGAATAATCCCTATCAGCATCATGTCTTCCTCACATCTGCCAATCGTGTCTGTTCAGCAGTGTTTGGCGTGTTCAATCACGTCACATCTTACTTCCACTTGCATGAAATAAATGAGGATCTGCACAACCGCAACGCAATGCTCGAAATGGAGGTCATCAACCTTCGACACGAACTTGAAAGCGTTAAGCTCATGATTCCCGACACTGCCACTTTGGCTGTCGGTGAACATGACTATGACTTCATTCTTGCCCACGTAATCAGCAACAGCATTTCACAGCCACAGAATTACATAACCATTAATCGTGGCACAAACGACGGAATAGCTCCCGAAATGGGTGTCATCGACCAAAATGGCGTTGTCGGAATTGTAAATGTGGTTGGACCGCACTCTGCACGAGTTATTTCACTGCTTAACCCACAGTTCCGTCTGTCGTGCAAAGTGAAGGGAAGCGACTATTTCGGTAGCCTCGTATGGGATGGAAAAGACCCTTATCACGCGGTTCTCGAAGAGATGCCACGTCATGTGAAATTCGCCAAAGGCGACACAATCGTCACAAGCGGATACTCATCGGTCTTCCCCGAAGGACTAATCGTTGGCACTATCGTGGAGCAAATTAAGGATATGAACGACAATTTCTTCTCACTGCGCATAGCACTCTCCACCGATTTCACTCAGTTGAGCACTGTGCGCACCATCAGGAACAACCGACAAGCTGAAATAATGGCTCTCGATGAAAACACATCTATCAGAAAGGAGGATAAAAAATGATTAAGACCGTTTTGCAATTCATTGCACTCTTCATCATTCTCACACTCGTTCAGGTGGTGTGCAACCACATCTGTATCTTCGGTGTGGCTATACCGATTGTCTATATCTACTTCATCATTCGTCTTCCAATCAACCTTTCGGTCAATTGGGCAATGACGCTCGCGTTCTTACTCGGACTCACCATCGACATTTTCAGTAACACTCAGGGCATGAATGCCTTGGCTTGTGTAGTGGCTGCTGCATTGCGTCGACCGGTATTCTCACTCTATTTCGCTCGCGAGGACGACCTTGCCAACCCAATCCCGTCTATTCAGACACTCGGATTCGGAATCTACATTAAATACTTGCTCTCAATGGTGCTCCTGTTCTGCATTCTTCTGTTCTCAATTCAGGCGTTTACATTACACAATTTGCAGACCACCTTGCTTCGCATTGCGGCAAGCACCATTCTCTGCACTCTACTCATTTTTGGTATTGACAGTTTAGACACTAAGCGTGAGAAAAGACTATAATCTTGAACGAAGAAAATACGTAATCGGCGGCTTTATAATTGCGATTGTAGCCATCTACATCATCAAGCTGTTTGAATTACAGGTTTGTGACAGCAGATACAAGGAAAATGCCGACACAAACGCTTTCCTGCGCAAAACACTATACCCATCGCGTGGCCTGATGTACGACCGCAATGGTGAGCTGGTGGTTTTCAACCAGCCTGCCTACGATGTGGTGATGATTCCGCGCGACGTGCAGCCTTTCGATACTGCCGACTTCTGCAACACACTGCAAATCTCCCGCGAGACATTCGACAAGCGTATGTCCGACCTCAAAAACCCTCGAAAGAATCCCAATTACTCGCTATACAGCCAACAGACGTTCATGACGCACCTCACAGCCAAGGATTATGGGCGACTACAGGAGAAACTCTACCGCTTCCCCGGATTCTTCATTCCCAGGCGTATCTTGCGCCACTACACCCAACCAGCCGCGGCCACTGGGCGCGGCACGTGCCGGGCCGGGGCGGGG
>CAMFSS010000142.1 GCA_945983195.1 uncultured Prevotellaceae bacterium
CGTTAGTTACTGCGAATTTTTTTAGCATTTAAATTTTATTTTGAATATTGATTGATATTTTATAAATTATCTTGATTCCGTAAAATATTTACGGCAAAAAACATCAATTATGCCTTAAAAATATTTTTCAATAACACAAATGGGCGTATATCGTCTAAAAATTACGTCATTCGGTTCCAGCAAAAACTATCAATAACATATATCATAATACGATTCTGTTATAGATGGTTTTGCTTAGCTTCAATAAATGTATAGGGTTGATACTACATCGTCTGAAAGTGGCTTTGATGTGAAGGTGGGGGTTGGAACTTTTGCCGGTGTTGCCGCTGCGAGCCACTATGTCGCCGGAGAGTATGCAGTCGCCATTGGTGACGTGGATTCGGGAGAGGTGCATATAGGTGACTTCAAGGTCGGGGCCGTGCTGCAAGGTTACATACTTGCCGGCGGATAGGGTGATTCCCACTTCGGTTACTGTGCCGTCGAGCATTGCATAGACAGGCTCGTAATTGGCTGCGAGGTCGATGCCGTTGTGGAAACGCCAGTCCTTGTAAATAGGGTGTCGGCGCATACCGTAAGGCGAGGTGATGCGGATTCTTCGCAACGGCAAGGAGAATCGTGCGCGGCCATTTTTGTGGTAGTCTTTATCTCCCGCATCACGTTCACCTGAGAATGAAACTCTGTTGCCATCATTATTTGAAGATGCGTTCTCAGAATGTGAAGCAGCATTGCCTTGAAAATCGGAAGACGGTAAGTTTTCAGCGGAATTACCTTGCGTAGTCTCAGATATTTCTTCTGAATATGGGACCTTTTGACCATCTGAGGCGGTGCTTTGCTGTTCCACTTGCACCGGCTTCGGTTTCTGTCCGATTGGGACAGTGAAGAATTGGGCTTTGACCTCTCCGCTGAGGATCAAAGCCACAATCACAATAAACGTGCAATGCGTAAAAATGCCGGCCATAACCATCCTAATTTCCCTCCTGAAAATTATATAAGCCTTTTACCTTGTCTTAAAGCGCTGAATCTCAGCTATCATCTCCTTCACCTCCTCACCAACGCGGCAGAAATTCTGATACAGGATACGCTCACGCTCCTCAATCGAACCGAAATGGTAGAACTCCGGGATTCTCACCTCCGCCTTTTCCTCGGCGGCGATTTCAGCCATATTGAAATCGGTCTTGCAAAAGAATTTGCTCGTCCTGAACTCCTCCGACTCCTGGATATTCATTTTGTCGTTCAATCCAGTCTTGGTGGCAACGAAGTCACGGGCAGTCTGTCCGCATATCCAGCCAGTCGGCATATCCGAGATTTTGCTTGCAGGCACAAGGCTGTCCATGTTCTCATTGAGGTTGATTGAGGTCTTTTCGCGGTCGATGGTCATTCCCTTCTTGATTTGCTTCACCTTGCCGAAGATGTCATTCGAGAGCCATTCCAGCGTCTCTTTCGAGCGAGCCGAACCGCTCACAACATTGCCTACGGTGGTGATGATTTTCTGCATACCCACCTTGCCATAGTCAGCCTCAAGCTGCGGAAGCTCCTGAAAGCCAAGCGTCACGCTCACCTTGTTACTTCGTGCCGTACCTATCAATCGGTCAATCTTGTGGAAATAGAGTGTCGGCAGCTCATCAACGATGATGCTCACCGGCACATTCTTTCCCTGCCCTGTATTCACTCGCGTGACAAGACGGTTGAGAATCAGCGCATTGAGAGCACCGATGATGCTCTCCATCTCCGGGTCATTGGCGATAATCAGATAGCTCGGATTCTCCGGGTCACTGACCTGCAAATCAAAGTCATCGCCGTCGCGGTGGAACACACTAAATGACTCATTAGTCGCTAATCTTGAGGAATATACGCGCAGCGTACCTATCATTCCTTCAAGTTGCTCCATCGCTTTGTTCTGCATTGCGGTCTGGAAGGGGCCGAGGAGAGGGGCTACTTCGGGGTCGGTGGCGAGGACCTCGAAGATGGTCTGGTAGTCCTGATTGAGGAAGGAGAGGACGTGGGGCATGTCGGAGTATTTCCCGAGCCAGTAGGCGGGCTTCACCTCAAGTGTCATTTCAGCGTCGGCAAACACGCGCCCGGTCAGCTTCTCGCGCCCCGTGTCGCGCTCCACAGCATACTCCGCATAGAGCTTACGCCCGCTTGAATCGTACGGCTCCTTCCTGAAATTCACGAAGAAATAAAGACAGGCGGCAAGGAAGTTGACCGCCGAAGTCTGGAAGAACTGGTCGGAGCCGCCACCGCCTTCCTTTCTGCCTTTCTGCAACGATTCGAGCAGCGTCTCGGCGGTCTCCGAAGCCGCCGCAAGGTTGTTGATATATTTGCACTGGATAGGATTGACACGGCACGACCGGTTTACATCCACGAAGTTTATCACACGGAACTTGCAGCCCTTCGGCAATTTGTCCTCTGCCTTGTTCTTCAGATAGTTATAATACGCCTTATTGGCAAGTGTAGGATACTTGTAGTCATATATTACCATCGCAAAGCCCTTTGCGGAGTGCTGGCGGATAAACGGCTCGATGATTGAAAACGTCTTGCCCGAACCCGGCGTACCGACCACCCAAGTGCCGCGGAACGGATTGGAGATTGACACAAACCCCTTGCGGAACTTTCCCTTGTGGTAGAAGCGCATAGGGATATTCACCGAATACTTGTTCACCACCGCTTCGGATGCCTGCTCGAAACTCTCGAACTCGAAGTTGAAACGGTCCTACACAAGACCGTCTATTAGCAACAACGCCACGTTGTCGAGTGATACGTGCACAAGGATAACGCCGACAAGCGACACCTCCATATAGCACCACACATTCCACGGAATGCCAGCCCAGGAGGCGCAATCTGATATGTTGTACAGCCACACCGCAACGAGGAGCAACAGCAGCCCGAAGCAGAGAGGATATACCACCTGCCTCATGGCGTTGAACTCCAGGTTTTTCTTGTTGCGTGTGCCGATGCAGGTGATGCAGATGAGCAGCAGCGTGACAAGCTTGCTCATAGTCAGATGCCCTGGGGCATATATGCTCCACTGGCGTATGCGTGCGTGCAGGTCACAGACTATGTTTCCCCAGCCACTGAGAATATCAGGCGTTAGCGCGTAGGCGAAGAACTCCATCAGCAGCGACACATACACAAGGCTGCGGAACATCTTGTAGAAACCCTGTAATTCCTTGCTTTCTTCCATATTTCTTTATGATAGTGTGTTACAGAAAATCAGTAGAGAATACCGTGATACGTTGGAGAGAATCACTAAAAACGGAGCGCACAGTCCCGACAGTCCATGCGCTCCATAGTACATTCAGAAAGCCCGACCCTCACTCATAAAAGCCGGGCCTGACGGCTCAGACGATTACGGGTACAATGTCCTTGCTTCCGCCGTCGGTCCACGCCTCTATGGTTGCAGAAGATACGGAGAGGGCATTGGACTTCAGGGTCACGTTGTAGGTGTAGGTATATCCGCCCTGCCAGGTGCCTGTGCCGAGCGAACCGCTCAGGTAGTGCTCGGTGGCAAGACCCTCGTTGACGCGCACTACCACTTCGCCGATAGCCTGTTCGGGTATGAGGAGGGTGTAGGTGCGGACGTGGTTTGCAGTGTCATCAACAGGATTTGTCATGTCGAAGTCCTTGATGGTGGTACCCTTCTTAACCTCGCCGGTAAGCACATTGAAGCTGCCGTTGCTGCACAGAGAGGCAAGAAAAGCCGCCGTGGACTTGATCTTCGAGCCGGAAACAGTGCCGAACACGTCATCGGCATTGTAGCCGTCGGAAGCCGAAGTGCGGAGGTTGATCACCAGTCGCGCCATCTTGTGCTTGAACTTCAGGTTAAGCACCGGATTGGCGTGCGTTGCAGAGCCGGTGGCAAACATGAAGTCGTTGCGCTTCTGAGCCGTGGGATTGGCATCAGCCTGCACGGTGAACGTGATAAGGTTCTCCGGGGTCGATGCGCTGTAGGGATAGTAGGCGGTGAAGCTGTGTGTGCCGCCGTCGATGATGTAGTCCTTACCTACGGTAGGCGTGAACGCACCGGCCGCGGTGGCGGTGGTGTAACGCTTGTTGTAGATGAAGTCCGACGACAGTCCGATGGCATCGCCGGCCTCCCACGAAGTGTTGATTGCACGGGAATCATCACCGATGGTTCCGTTAACGATAAGTTCCGCACCGTTGTTTCCGCCGTTGGGAACGTCAGACATTGTGCAGTCGCTGCTGCAAGCAGTGGAAGCGAGCATCATGGCTGCCGCTCCCATAAGAATCATAAAGTTCTTTTTCATTTTTCTTGTGTTTTTTGTTGGTTAATAATGAATTTATTTAATCTGTCAAATCAGTTCACGTTGAATTTCACGCCTACGGCGATTCCGGTGCGGAAAAAGTCCTTACCGTTGATTACCATGTCGGTCTTTATTTGACCGTAAAGGAACCAGCCGTGCGGCAAGGCGTAGCTGTGCTCATACCCCGCATGTATTCCTCCTATCACCTCGTGCGTGTCGCTGCCGAGCGAACCGCCGAGACGCATACAGCCGTAGTGGTTGCGTCCGCGTGCCACACAGGGCTTCCATGCCGCGCCGAAGCAGTAGGTGCGGTAGCTGTACCAGAATGAGCGGGCGCACACACGCTTGTGTACCTCACACTCCTCCCATTTCAGGTAGCCGTTGGCGAAGAACTCCCAGGCATTGTGTCCTTGACCCTCATGTTCCACCGCCACGGTGGCGTCCCAGCCACGCTCGTAGAGGACACCCGTGCAGGCACTTATTCGTGTGGCGTTACGCTGCGCGGAGGCAGCGACAGAGCAGGCAATCACGGCAATGGCAAAAATTATCCTTTTCATAGTTTATTCCTCCTTCAATAAAGACTTGTTGAACGAATCGGCTGAAAGCACGTCCTCGTAGTCGATGCCGAGGGTTATGCTACGCCCCGAGATTTGCTTCTCTGTCATCTCTATTGAGAGCACCTTATCGTTGGGGAAGGTCATCTTCCTCACCACAATCACATTTCGGTAGCCCTTGCGGAACGAGGTGACGGGTTCAAGCAGCATGGCAGGCGTAAGCTCCACAACCTGCGAGTTGGTCGATTTCGATACCTTCCTGTCGGCGAGCTTCACGCGGATCTCGTCGATGTCGAAGCGGATATTAGTCCTGTTGTCCACCGAGAAGTCGATGAAGAAATAGTCGCCCGCAGCATAGATGGTGTTCAGTCGCATCACCATGCGGTTGGCCTTCGTCGAGACATTGCGGAACTTGGCTGAGCTGTTGATGACCGCCCTTGCCAGACGTGCCATCTCGCTGACAGGCATAGTCACCGCAGGGTTGTTGTAGGGGGTGCGCTCCTCCGAAAGAATTTGGTGGTCAGTCGTAGCTGCCGTCATCTTCGCGGTGTAGTGCAGAGCATACTGTGTGCGGTAACGCTCCGTTACGATGGTGATAATGGCAAGCAGCTCACCCTCGGCGTGCAGGTCGTCCTTAGGTTTCAGACGGACAGTGTTGTCGATGGGACGGTCTCCTGCGACCTTGTCGGTGGAAATGTCCACAAACCTTACGGGTTCTGAGGCGGTTATCACCGTGGTGACACTGCCGTTGATGAAAAGCTGTGGCATTGGGGTGCCGGGAACTTCAGCCCGCGCACCCGCAAAGCCGAATACCACAGCGGACAAAGCAAGAAATGAACGAACAATTACAGCATTTAATATCTTCATAATCATAACAGTTTTATGGATTAACAATCAGTTATTTTGTTACTTTGCAGAGCTTTTGTCGTTGATGAGATAGACGAAAGTGCCGTACTTCAGATTGGCGCGGTTCTTCTTTATGGCCTTACTGATGGCGTTGCTCGTCTTGTTGAAGGCATTGTTGATGGCTTGGATTCCCATCTGGGTGAAGCTGTTGCTGCTCTGCGTGAAGCCGAGGTCGCCCGAGGTGCTGAACGCACCCGAAGCAATGTCCTTTGCGGTATCGCGGAACTGGCTTCCAGGGACGTAAAGACCCTCCAAGCCGTCGGTGTCGTAGATTGAGAGGTTTATCTTGACAATATCGTCATCGACAAGTACGCTCTTTACCGTGCCCTTCACGCGTTGGTTGCCGAAACCGCTCATCGTGGCGTATAGGTAGGTGCCCTTGCGGAGCGTGATGCCC
>CAMFSS010000143.1 GCA_945983195.1 uncultured Prevotellaceae bacterium
GCACATACCCGAGCAGCCCCCGAGGCACTGCTGCAACTCTGGCCGAGCTCAAAAACCTCATCAAAAAGGCGATAGAACAGCTTGCCGATGGCATAATTGCCGTGCACAATCACCCATCGGGAGCTATTCGCCCCAGCGGACAAGATGACGATCTCACACATCGGCTGCGCGAGAGCTGCAAACTGCTCGGAATAGAGATGGTCGACCACATCATTGTAGCCGGCAAGAACTACTACAGCTATGTTGACAACGGGCGGTAAGGACACACGCAATGCCCGATTACTGCCCAGTGAGCATTATCGAAGATTGTCGACGATGCGGCTGGCAGCGGTGGCGGCACTGTCGGCTGTACCGAGAATTGCCGACATACGGGCATAGCCATCGAGCATGGCTCGACGTGCATCGGAGTCGGGCAACAGGGCACGCAGCTCGGCAGCAACACTCTCCACGCTGCATTGGTGCATCAGCAGCTCCTTAACCACCGGTGCATCAACGATGAGATTGGGCAGCGACACAAAACGCACCTTCAGCAGCATCTTGTAGAAATTATATAGAATCTTGCTTCCACCCATGCGGTAGCACACCACCTGCGGAGTGCCGATAACGGCAGTTTCGAGCGTAGACGTTCCTGAAGTGACAAGTGCCACGCGGGCATGGCTCACTATTTCCATGGTGCGTCCTGCCACAAGTGGATAGTCGGTGCAGCCATTCTCATAAAGCACACGGTGATAGAAAGAGGCATCTACGCTCGGAGCGGCAGCAATCACCGGCTGTACGCCACCCACAGCCTCGCAGGCGCGAATCATCACCGGCAGATTGTCGGCAATCTCCTTGCGGCGCGAGCCGGGCACCACAGCCACAACAGGACTTGCTGCATCAGCCCGGATTCCTGCCTCGGTGCAGAATTGGCCAAATGGCACAAAGTGCAGGCGAGCCTCAGCTATCTCCTTCACCGTTGGGTTGCCCACATATTCCACCTGGTACTGGTGCCGCTCCTCAAAGAAGCGCGGCTCAAAAGGCAGAATCGAATAGAGCCGTGTGATGTAGCGCTTTATCTGCTTCACGCGGTGCTCCTTCCACGCCCACACCTTCGGCGATATGAAATAGAACGTCCTGACGCCCTTGGAGTGGGCATATTTAGCCACTTTCAGATTGAACGATGGATAGTCGACGAGCACCACGGCATCGGGCTGCCACTCGTCGATGCAGCGGCGGGCAGTGCGCATGAAGCCGAGAATCTCGCGCAAGTGTCGCGCCACCTCAAGGAATCCCATGTATGCCATGTTGCGGTAGTGCACTATTGGGGCACGACCGGCAGCATCAGCCATGAGGTCGCCACCAAAAAAGCGGAAATCGGCGTGCGCATCGCAGCGGCGCAAAGCACTGATGAGCTGAGCGGCATGAATGTCGCCCGAAGCCTCCCCTGCAATCACAAAGTATTTCATAGTGTGTGAGTGTAAATGCTAATTATAAAATCAAGAAAACAAATAATACGACCGCAGGAACACTTTTTCCCTTGGTCGCCACAAAATTAGTCATAATCCTTGTGATATGCAAGCAACGGCAGCCGGAGGGGGTCTCGGGCTGCCGTTGGTTTATTTTGGCAATGAAAAGGCGGATGAGCCTTTTGCGCTGATAGGCGAGGGGTAGTGACGGCCTTTTGCGCTGATAGGCGGGGATTAGTGACGGCCCTTGCCGTTGTTCTTGCGGCGGTTCTGCTCTTCGAGCATTGCACGCTGCTGGCGCTGCATTTCTTCCATACGAGCCATGAATCCGCTCTTCTTTTTGGGCTTCTTGGCATTCTCAGCCATCTGCGCACGCATCTTCTCCTCGCTGACAAGGCGACGGTAGCCGAAGTTTTGCAGAATTGTGAACAGGAGTGAGAGGAAGTAGTAGTAGCTCAATCCGGCTGCGTAGTTGTTGAAGAACACAAGGAACATAATCGGCATGAGATACATCATCCACTTCATTCCGGGCATGGAGTCGTTGCTTGCCTGCGACTGCATGGTGATGCGCGTGTACATGATGTTGGTGACGGTCATGAGCAAGCAGAAGAGGCTGATGTGATTGCCGAAGTAGTTGGTGATGAACGGAATGTGCACATTCCACGAGAAAATGGCATCGGGAGCCGAGAGGTCGTGTACCCAAAGGAACGACTCACCGCGGAGGTCGATGCAAGATGGGAAGAATGTGAACACGGCGAAGAGGAAGGGCATCTGGAGCAGCATGGGCAGACAGCCGCTGAAAGGGCTTGCTCCTGCGAGGCTGTAGAGAGCCATTGTCTTTTGCTGACGTGTCATGGCATTGTCCTTGCCGGGGTATTTCTCGTTGATGGCCTTGATGTCGGGTGCGAGGAATCGCATCTTTGCCTGCGACATGTAGGTCTTGTGCATGAGCGGCCACAGGGCGAGCTTGATAATAAGCGTCATTAGCAGGATTACGATTCCGTAGTTGGGGATAAATCCGCCGAGGAAGTCGAAAATCGGGATAATGATGCACGTATTAATCCATCGGAAGATGGGCCAGCCAAGCGGAATGAGCTTTGTCAGCTCAAGGTCTTCATCGGTCTGAATCATGTCGTCGTAGCTCGAGAGCAGATGATAGCGGTTGGGACCGAAGAAGAAGTTGAACGATGCCGGAGCAGGATTAGTGGAGTTGTAGTCGAGCGACGAAGTCACCTCCATGTTCTTTAGGTAGTTTGCATAGTCGGGAGTGTTTTTCTCAATGACTTCGCTGTGCATCTTGGCACCGTTGAACGAGCTGCGGGCAATGAGCACGCTCGAGAAGAACTGGTTCTTGAAGCTAATCCACTTCAGGCGGTCGGTCATTTCCTTCTGGTCGCTGCTTGTCTCGCTGAGATATTCCACATCGCCGCCGGCATACTTGAAGTAGATAGCCGAGTTGCGCTCCTCAAACATCTTTCCGGCTTCGTGACGGCTCATCTTCTGAGTCCAGCAGAAGTCCATATTGGTGATGTTGGTGGGAATGATGCGGTCCATATTCTCCTGGAGCACGTCCATCTGCACGTCGTAGTGCCCGGCTTGCAAGGTGTACTTTATGCCCCACTTGCTGCCGCCGCCAAGGTCGAGCTGCATGAGCAGGGTGGAATCGTTGAGCGCAATGGGGGTGAAATAGAATTCCTTGGTGTCGAATCGCTGCGAGTGCGTATTGAGCACGAAGCTGTAGCTGTTGGTGGCAACGTCGAAGAGAGCCACCTGGTCGGCATTGAAAGCGTCGTACTGCTTGAGCGTGGCTTTCACGATTGCACCACCGCGCGAAGCGATGTCGATCTTCACGAGGTCGTTCTGGAGCGACACAGTGGTGTCGGTTCCTGCCATGTTGCGTGCAAAGCTACCGTTCTTTATGAAGTCGATAGCGGCACTTTTCAGTGCAGCCACAGCACGATTGTGAAGCACGGGGTTATCGGTGGTCTTCTTCAGAGCCTCCGACACTTCAACCACGCCTCCACCGGCAATTGTGAGATTACCTGAAAGTTTGTCGCCGCGCAGCACGAGGTCGGCAGCGGCATTTTTCAGGTTATAGGTCTTTTCACCCACAGTGTCGCCAAGAATCGAGCCGTAGGTGCGTATTGTCTGCTTTAGTGCAGCCGGGTCGCTATCGGCGGTGCTGTCGGCAGCAGCAGCGGCGAGGTCTTGGGCCTGCTGTGTCGCGGCAGCCTCAGCCTCCACACGTGCAGCCTCCTGCTGGCGTGCAATCTCCTCTTGCGATGGCTTGTTAAGCCACATGAAACCGAAAATCACCGCTCCCATGAGCAACATTCCGGTAATCGTGTTTTTGTCCATTCTTTAGAGAGTTGTTTCTTTAGTTATTAATAATCATCATTCACTTTTTGTTCTCAATTGCGGCACGGACGAAGTCCATGAATAATGGATTCGGGTTGAGCACCGTGCTGCTATACTCGGGGTGATACTGAGTACCCACAAACCACTTCTTATCGGGCAGTTCCACCACCTCGACCAGATGAGTTTCGGGATTCTCGCCCACGCACTTCATGCCGGCGCGCTCAAACTGCTCGCGGTAGTCGTTGTTGAACTCGAAGCGGTGGCGGTGACGCTCCTCAATCTCGGTAGTGCCGTAAGCCTTGGCTGGAGTAGATCCTGCCACAAGCTTGCATCGGAATGCACCGAGTCGCATTGTTCCACCCATATTGGAAATGCTCTTCTGCTCCTCCATGAGGTCGATAACGTTGTAGGGCGTCTTGGGGTCCATCTCGGTGCTGTTGGCTTCGGCAAAGCCAAGGACATTGCGGGCAAACTCTATCACCATGCACTGCATGCCGAGGCAAATTCCGAAAGTGGGCACATCGTTCTCGCGGCACCACTTGAGTGCCACAAACTTGCCCTCGATGCCACGCTGGCCGAATCCCGGAGCGATAATCACGCCGTCCATTTCGCTGAGCTGCTGTGCAACGTTGCCGTCGTTGAGCTTCTCAGAGCTGATGTAGCGCAGGTCGAGCTTGCGGTCGTGATAGGTTGCAGCCTGAAACAGCGACTCATTGATTGACTTGTAGGCATCTTGCAGCTCCACATATTTTCCCACAAGACCGATTTTCACCACCTCACGGGCACTGTGAAGCTTGTCGAGGAAGTGATTCCACTTAGCCATATCCGGCTCGCCGGAATATGGAGTGTTGGTCTTACGGAGTATAATCTCATCGAGATGCTGGCGGTGCATTGTGAGGGGCACTTCGTAGATTGTAGGCACGTCGATTGACTGAATTACGGCGTCGACCGACACATTGCAGAACAATGCCACCTTGCGCAGAATCGAAGCGGGAATCTCCTTTTCGGTGCGCAGCACGAGAATGTCGGGCTGTATTCCCACCTCCTGGAGCTGCTTCACCGAGTGCTGTGTGGGCTTCGTCTTAAGCTCCTTTGCAGCCTTGATGAATGGCACGTAGGTAAGATGTACGCAGAGGCAGTTCTGCCCGAGTTCCCAACGGAGCTGTCGCACAGCTTCAAGGAAAGGCAGTGACTCGATGTCGCCCACCGTACCTCCTATTTCGGTAATCACAAAGTCGTATTTGCCGGTGTTGCCCAGCAACTTCACATTGCGCTTGATTTCGTCGGTGATGTGCGGAATGATTTGTACCGTCTTACCGAGATAGTCGCCACGACGCTCCTTGTCGATAACGCTCTGATAGATACGTCCGGTTGTGATGTTGTTGGCGCGAGAAGTGTGAATGTTGGTGAAACGCTCGTAATGACCGAGGTCGAGGTCGGCCTCATGACCGTCGACGGTTACATAACACTCGCCATGCTCATAGGGATTGAGCGTGCCCGGGTCGATGTTGATGTAGGGGTCGAACTTCTGAATAGTAACCTTAAACCCGCGCGAAAGCAACAATCGCGCTAACGACGACGAAATGATGCCTTTACCCAAGGATGAAACCACTCCGCCGGTCACAAAAATATACTTAGTATCCACCGTGTAGAATTTTTAATTATTAAGCTGCAAAATTACAAATAAATCCCGAAGCCCCCAAGAATCTACCTCCTATTTTCACATTTTTCACGCCGAATATATGTGATTTCAGGGAAATGGGGCATTGGCAGTGAGGTGAGGACAGAATATGCAATGAAGTGAGAGGAAAAATGAGGTTTTAGTGAGGAAAGTTTGAAAAGAATGTCTTAAATTTGTAACCGGTTGGCAGCACGGCACCACCGCCTGCCGATTACAACAGTGACCATTAACACTAAAACCAACAACTTACAAGATATGAAAATCCGTCGGTATTATGGCTCAAAGAGCCTCATCACCTCCATTCTGGCATTGGCCATGAACTTCGCAATGGCACAAGCCTCCGGCCTTGTGCTGCACTACGACCGCCCGGCACAATTCTTCGAGGAAGCTCTTGTGATAGGCAACGGCCGACTGGGAGCAACCGTATATGGCGGAATTGAAGTGGACCTCTTGTCGCTCAACGACATAACTCTGTGGACCGGTATGCCCGTGGGTGAGCCGAATAAGGATTTATCGGCAAACGTAGGCAAAGTGAGGGCTTTTCTCGACAATGACGACTATGAGAATGCCGAAAAGGCAAATAAGCTGCTGCAAGGTCCCTACAGAGAGAACTACCAGCATGTGGGCCCCCTATTA
>CAMFSS010000144.1 GCA_945983195.1 uncultured Prevotellaceae bacterium
ATTTCACAGATTCGCGATGAGCAGATTGAGACCTACAACGACATTCGCCGCTGCAAGGCTCTCGGCGAGAGCTACATCACTCTCACCAACCCGTGGAACAACCAGAACGGTGTGAACCGCTGGCCGGAGCGTCTGCCCTACGGCAACAGCAGCGTAATCTCGAACAGCAAGATTAAGGAGGCTTACGGTGACGGATCGTACATCTTCACCGAGAAGACCTGGCTTTATGGCGGCACACGCTAAATAGCACGACGGTTACACAATTCATTATAAAGAGGGGGCGTGGCACAGACGGTGTGCCGCGCTTCTTCATTTATTTGGCAAAACAGGCATATAAAAAAGCAAGCCCTGCTCTCACGAGTTGGGCTTGTTTTGTTTTGAATAGAATCTGTATAGAAAAAGTATTATCCAAATATGCGCAAAGGTAGACATTTTATTTGAATCGGGCAATATGCAGAGGGTAAAAAATGCTTATTTTGTGGCAGATTTTACTTTTTTATGGGAGGAAAATCACTTTCGCACGCGTTTTTTTGTAATTTTGTATAGCCTTTGAGGCGAGAAACACTAAAAAGATGAAAGGAATGAACGGAGCAGACAATAACAACAATGTAGGTGCACAGGTGAAGCACTTGGATGTGGGATTCCTGCAAAGCGTGGGCAAAGATTCCTTTGAGAATGAGCTGTGCATTTTCGACACTCTTGACAGCCGACAGCTATCAAACTGCCCATTCAAGCTTGAAATGCCGCTCTTTGCGCTATGCACACAGGGAAGTGCCACAGTGCACATCAACGTGGAGCACTACGAGATAAAGCCCAACTGCCTGATAGCTCTTGTGCCTTATTCCACGCTTCACGGAATCACGTCGAGCGACGACGTGCACGCAATCTTCCTTGGCGTGAGCCTTGACTATGGCAAGGAGATACTTCCCGACATACACGCACTGCTGCCGGTGATGTTTGGTACGCGTGAGAATCCCGTGGTTGAGCTGTCGGCCGACGACTCACAGAGCCTGCAACAGTTTCATGCCTTTCTGTGGCAGATTATCCGCACCGAGAAGGGCAGCTACAAGCGCGAAATGGTGCAGAATGTGCTCAGAGCCATGCTCTACAAGCTGATGGACATCTACGGGTCGTCGATCCGCTCGCTCAGCAAGCGTTCGCGCAACGAGGATATCTTTTTCGAGTTTATGCACCTCGTTGAGAACGACTACCGCATATCGCGCACCGTGCAGTACTATGCCGAGAAGCTGTGCATCACGCCCAAGCACCTCACTACGGTGGTGAAGGCAGTGAGCAGGCAGACGGCAGGCGACTGGATTACCAACTATGTGGTGGTGGCGGCAAAGGTGCTTCTGCGCTCGTCGGAAAAGTCGATTCAGGAGATTGCGCTTGAGCTGAATTTCCCTAATCAGTCGTTTTTCGGCAAATACTTCAAGAAGCACACCGGCATGTCGCCGCAGGCTTACCGCAAGAAGTATGACCGATGATACAATAAATCAGCACCACCGCCGGGCTTCGGAGAGTGGTGCTGATTTGTTTTTTTGCAGATATGCAGTATCTATTTGCCGGTAGCGAAGAGTTTGCGCTTGAGCCAAGCACGAACCGGGAGATCGTAGAGCTTGAGGCAGGCGTAAGCCATTGCCACTGCCACAATGAAGAGCGATATGCTCACGAATGCGTGCATCGAGGCAGGAGCGTCGGCATTAGAATCAGCCCAAGCCATCTGCATGTAGATGAGCGGATAGTGGGTGATATAGAGCGGGAAAGATATTTCGCCAAGGAAGCGGCATACGCTCTCGGTGCGCTTTCCCATCTCACGGCTTCCTGCACCGATTGCCACGATGACAGGGAACAGAGCGATGATGCACACAGCCTCGTAGATGCCGTTGGTCCACTGAATATCCTCATTGCCAACGAAGGGCATTGCAAGCAGCGCGGCGATGATGATTGCGCTATTCACGAAGCCATTTTTCATCTTAATCACGAAGCCGATGCGCGAAAGCAGCAGTCCGGCGAAGAATGGGTAGAGCAGGCGTGAGAAGCCCACATATAGCTGTGCCGGGTCGATGCTCCAGCCTCCAATCACGGTGTAGGCAAGTGACTGGCGTTCGGCGAAGAAGCCGAATAGGTCGATGTTCATGGTGAGAAGCACCGTGAGAATGGCGAAGAAGAACACGCACACACCGAGGGCAATCTTGCCCAGCCGGCGAATGACAGTGGCATAGAGTAGATTCGCAATATATTCAAACATCAGCGTCCATGCCGGTCCGTTGAGCGAATAGCTTTCAGCCCAGCCGCGAATGTCGAGGCAGCCGCGTGTGGGAATGAGGAAACAGCCGAGAAGTGTCACAAGCAGCACGGTGTACCAAGGTGTCTGGCTGATTATAGGGAATGCGTCGCAACTGCCGAAATAGTAGAGCAGACCACCGATTATTGAGCCGATGAACAGCATAGGGTGAAGGCGAATGAGGCGGCGCTTAGCGAAAGTGCCGAGCGACATGCGGTTCCACCGGTCGTCGTAGGCATATCCGATAACGAAACCGGAGAGAACGAAGAAGAAATCGACGGCAAGATAGCCGTGGTTGATGATTTGGTTGATGTGACCGCCCGAGTAGGTCTCGAAAAGGTGGAATGCAACCACCATCATGGCAGCTACGCCACGCAGTCCGTCGAGCACCTCATAGCGGGGCTTCGATTCAAGATAGGAATTTTGTGTCATGTTTATCTTAGATGATGGGGTAAATGATAACGGTATGCAAAGGTACGCTTTTTTACTATAATCACCAAGAGGCGTCGCTGTCAAAAAAAAGAAGAGTATGTTCGATAATGTGCAGAGATGGAAATGATACTATTTTTGCAGAATGTTTGCATAAATGCAGATGTAATTTTGCGGTGTCGGCAATAATGACTATTTTTACGGCAGAAAACAATCTTTTCTGCTTAACGGACTGTGGTGCGGATAACCGGTGCCGGCAGTTCGGCAAGACGACAAATAGAATTTAACCATTAATATAACGTATGAAAATAAAACCTATCGGCATTTGCGCCAGCCTCAGTGCGGCGCTGATTAATGTAACAGCTATGGCAACAACAAAACCCTGTATTCCTGCTGACCAGAAGATTGAGGCGCAGGTGGAAGCAAAATTGAAGAAAATGACGCTCGACGAGAAAGTCGGGCAGATGTGTGAGCTTACGATTGAGTCGGTTACTGACTATGAAGCAACCGGAAAGAGCGGAAAATTCACATTCAGTCCGGCGCTCGATGCGGCAATAGGCACATTTAAGGTGGGATCGATTCTGAATACTCCGCTTGGGCGTGCCCAAAAGCCGGAGGTGTTTGAATCGCTGATTCGCACCATTCAGGATAAGTCGATGAAGTCGATGGGAATCCCCACGGTGTATGGCATCGACAATAACCACGGAACATCATACGTCGACGGTGGCACTCTGTTTCCGCAGCCGCTGAACCAGGCAGCATCGTTCAACAGCGAGATACCGCTGCGCGCCTGTGAAATCTGCTCATACGAGACGCGTGCAGCCAGCATACCCTGGATTTATACTCCTACGCTCGACCTTGCCCGCGGCTCGTCGTGGCCGAGAATGTGGGAGAGCTATGGTGAGGATCCGCTTGTGAACGCCGTGATGGGTGCACAAGCCGTGCGCGGCTTTCAGGGCGATGATCCCAACCATGTAGATCCCTACCACTGCGCCGTGAGCATGAAGCACTATATGGCATACGGTGCCGCCGTGAACGGACTCGACCGCACGCCGTCGTCGGTCACCGACCGCGACATGCGCGAAAAGTATTTTGCACCCTTCCTTGCGGCAGCACGTGCCGGAGCACTTACCGTGATGGTAAATTCAGCCATCAACAATGGCATTCCGTTCCACGCTAACCATGAGTATATCACCGTGTGGCTCAAGGAGCAGCTCAACTGGGACGGAATGGTTGTGACCGACTGGGCCGACATCAACAACCTATACACTCGCGACCACATTGCCGCCGACAAGAAAGATGCAATACGCATAGCCATCAATGCCGGAATCGACATGGCTATGGAACCCTACAACACCGACTTCTGCACTTTGCTCAAGGAGCTTGTGGATGAGGGAGAGGTGCCCATGAGCCGCATCGACGATGCCGTGCGCCGCATTTTGCGACTGAAATACCGCCTCAACCTGTTTGACAAGCCTTATAACAAGCTGAAGGACTATCCGAAATTCGGCTGCAAGGAACATGCCGATTTTGCCACTCGCGCTGCCGAGGAGAGTGAAGTGCTGCTGAAGAACGAGGACAACATTCTGCCGCTGAAGAAGGGCATGAAGATACTCGTTACCGGTCCGAACGCCAATGCAATGCGCTGCCTCAATGGCGGCTGGTCGTACACTTGGCAGGGACATAGGGCTGATGAGTTTGCACAGCAATACAACACCATCTATGAGGCTATGTGCAACAAATTCGGATCCGAGAACGTGATTCTCGAGCAGGGCGTGAAATATCTGCCAACAATCGACAGCAACAACAACTGGCGCGATGACAACGCCGACGATCTCGGTAAGGCTGTGGCTGCCGCTCAGCGTGCAGATGTAGTGGTAGCCTGCATCGGTGAGAACTCCTACTGCGAGACTCCGGGCAACATCAAGGACTTGTGGCTCTCGGAGAACCAGCGCAACCTGGTGAAGGCTCTTGCCGCAACAGGCAAGCCTGTGGTGCTGATTCTCAACGAAGGCCGTCCGCGCGTGATTTCCGACATTGTGCCGCTTGCCAAGGCTATTGTGAACATTATGCTTCCGGGCAACTATGGAGCCGATGCTCTTGCCAATCTGCTTGCAGGCGATGCCAACTTCAGCGCAAAGATGCCGATGACCTATCCGAGCAGTGTGAATGCATTTGCCACCTACGACTACAAGCCGTGTGAGAATGTCGCCACTATGTCGGGTGCCTACGACTACGATGCCCAGCTCTATGTGCAGTGGCAGTTTGGCGAGGGCCTGAGCTACACTACTTTCAAATACAGCAACTTGCGCGTGGATAAGAGCGAATTTACTGCCGATGATGAGCTGACGTTTACCGTCGATGTAGCCAACACCGGCAAGGTTGCCGGCAAGGAGCCTGTGCTTCTCTTTGTGAGCGACCTGGTGGCAAGCGTATCGCCCGACATTCGTCGCCTGCGTGCCTTCACTAAGATTGATCTGAAGCCGGGTGAGACACGCACAGTGAAGCTCACCGTGAAGGCTTCCGACCTCGCCTTCGTTGGCGCCGACCTCAAGTGGGTGCTCGAAAAGGGTGATTTCACCGCACAGTGTGGCACAGAGAAGGTGAATGTGAAATGCACCAAGACACACCGCTGGGATACCCCCAACAAGGACTGACCCATCACCGATATAGCGGATAGACCGTGAATTAAAGTGCAACTTTGGATTTTCCAAAGTTGCACTTTAAATTCTACATAGAAATTTTGGCAAAATGCAGTCAAATACCTTACTTGGATTTTGTTGTAAATCGCGAAATTCACGATATTTTGTCCAAAAAATTTTGAAATTCACGAATTTTGCTGTAATTTCGCGAAAGATAGGTGATATATCCAATAAAACTGATAAAATGAGAATAGTATCACACCGGCGATTAAGAGAATTTTATGACTCAGCAGGACATCATGACGCTAAAGTTCCTCTGGAGCGATGGTATCAGATTGTTGAAGATGCTGAGTGGAGCAATTTTGCTGATATGCGGGCTGATTTTGGCTCTGTTGATTTTGTGGGAAATCAGCATTATGTGTTCAACATAGGAGGGAATAAATATCGATTGGTTGTGGTGGTGAAGTTCGTGATGGGATATGTCTTTATTCGTTGGGTTGGCTCACATAGTGATTATGATAAAATTGATTGTTCAATGATTTAAATACTGAATAGATATGACAAAGATTACAAAGGAGCAATATGAATTGGCTTTGGACCGCATTGAGGAGTTATTGCCACTTGTGGGTGACGACACTCATGCTAACGACCGCAATGCAGTGGAGTTGTCGCTGATGTCGGATATCGTCATTGAATATGAAAAGGTTCATTTTCCTATCGAAAAGCCTACTATTGCTGAATTGATCGCTCTTGCCTTGGA
>CAMFSS010000145.1 GCA_945983195.1 uncultured Prevotellaceae bacterium
CTGGAAGCTGCAAGCATGGGCATCGACATTGAGCCTGGCGAAGTGGCGATGCGGTGCAACATCATTTGCATCGCCGACGGCAAAATAAAAAACCATTCTGCCGGACATATATCCGACGGAGAAGCTAGAGAACTTATCTCATTCCTTAATGAACAAATAGGCGATGACCGCGTGCGATTCTTCCCTGGTGTGTCCTACCGGCACCTTCTGAAGATTCGTGGCGGCGACAAGCGTGTGCACTTCACTCCTCCCCACGATGTTCCGGGCACTCCTTCAATGGACGTTATGCCCTATGCTGAGTGCGACGAGGCAAAACCTACAGCCGAACTGATTAACAGCCTGATTCTCCGCTCACAGCAGGTTCTGCCGTCACACCCGGTCAATCTGAAACGTGTAGCCGAAGGCAAAGACCCTGCCAATAGCATCTGGCCATGGTCAGCTGGATACAAGCCTGCTATGCCCACTCTCAATGAGACATTCGGAATACGTCGTGGTGCAGTTATCTCGGCCGTCGACCTAATTAGGGGAATCGGCATATATGCCGGGCTTGAGCCAATCACCGTGGAGGGTGCAACCGGACTTTTCAACACTAATTACGCCGGAAAGGCTCAAGCTGCAATCAACGCTCTTGCAGGTGACTTCGATTTTGTTTTTCTGCATATCGAGGCTCCCGATGAGGCTGGGCATGAGGGCAACTTCAAGCTGAAAAAGCGCGTAATAGAGGATATCGACAGCAAGGTGTGCAAACCGATAATGGAGGCTGTGGCAAGAATGAGCGAGCCTGTGACAATAGCTATGCTCCCCGACCACCCTACACCATGCCGCATTCGCACACACTCAGCAGCACCGGTGCCTTTCCTAATATGCCGTCCGGGCGACACGCCCGACGATGTGACAAGTTTCAACGAACACTCGGCTCTCAATGGCTCTTTAGGTGCGCTCACCGATGCCGGGTTCATCAATATACTTCTTCGTAAAACCTTATAACTATTGATATTTATGGAATACTACAGTACGAATCACTCCACACGCAATGTTTCGCTTTGCGAAGCTGTCGTGAAAGGACTTGCTGCCGACCGCGGTTTGTTCATGCCTGAGCGAATCCCCTCATTGCCAAATGCTTTCTTCAAGAACATTGGGAATCTTTCGCTTCAGGAAATATCCTACGCCGTAGCAAATACGCTTTTTGGCGAAGATATGGATTCTTCAGAGCTCAAAAACATCGTTTACGACACACTGAACTTCGAAATACCGCTCGTTCACGTCAACGGCGACATCTATAGCCTTGAACTGTTCCACGGACCTACAGCAGCATTCAAGGACGTTGGTGCTCGGTTTATGGCACGCCTGCTTGGATATTTCACTCGCAATGACAAGAGCAAAGGAGAGGTTAACGTGCTTGTGGCTACTTCCGGCGACACTGGTAGTGCCGTTGCCAACGGCTTCCTTGGAGTAGAGGGTGTACGCGTGTTTGTGCTTTATCCCGAAGGAAAGGGCAGCCAGATACAGGACGCTCAGTTTACCACTTTAGGGCAAAACATTACTGCAATTGAAGTAAATGGAACATTCGACGACTGCCAGCGTCTCGTGAAATCGGCATTTCTTGACGAGGAACTGAATGCAAAAATGAAGCTGAGCAGTGCTAATTCCATCAACGTAGCACGCTTCCTGCCGCAGATGTTCTATTATTTCTATGCCTATGCACAGTTGCAGCAGCGCAACCAGACCGACAAAGACATCGTTGTAGCCGTGCCAAGTGGAAACTTCGGAAACATCACGGCAGCTCTCATTGGCAAGCGTATGGGATTACCGATTAAGCGTTTTATTGCCGCCAACAATCGCAACGACATTTTCTACCAGTATCTGCTTACAGGTAAGTATGAGCCGAAGCCGTCGATTGCTACTATTGCCAACGCAATGGACGTGGGCGACCCAAGCAATTTTGCACGCGTGCTCGACCTCTATGGTCATTCACACAAACGTATTTGCCAGGAAATTAGCGGCTGTACCTACACCGACGAACAAATCAGCGAAACTCTTGCTCGCACCTATAAGGAACAGGGATATCTGCTCGATCCTCACGGTGCTGTAGCTTATCGTGCACTGATGGAGCAACTGAAACCGGGCGAGGCTGGTGTGTTTGCCGAAACCGCTCATCCGGCAAAGTTCAAGAGCACTGTTGAATCTATCATCGGCGACACCGTGGCTGTGCCTGAGCGTCTGGAGAAATTTATGCAGGGCGAAAAGCAGACGGTGAATATGCCATCGGGCTTCACTTGGGTCAAATAAGTCCTCCGAGACGCGGAATGTTAAGGGTGCAGTGCACGCGTACGAAAAAAATAGTATTCTTTATCCCTCCAATTGCATTTTCTTGCGTGAAAAATTGCAATTTGAGGGATAATTTCGTATATTTGCACATAATAAGCGGTATTAGGCGATTTGGCCAAGCAGGCTTGTTGATTCTGCTAATACCGCACACAATTACGGCAACTCTAAAGCGGTATTATGATGAAAAGATTTATAGCAATATCAATATTGGCACTTGTAGGTGCATTCCTCGCTTTCTCCAACGAACCGGAGAGCAGGGAGCTTATGCAGCAGAAGACTTCTATCGAAGCGGCTGTTGATTCAGATTGTATTTCAGTGAGCAACCAGACGGTGACCATCACCAACAACTCATCTTCGCCTTGCGTCTACAGCATCTACTGTGTGACAGGGCAGGCTTTGAAGACAATTCGTCTCGGTGCTGGTGCACACGCTTCATTCGATCTGCCAAAAGGCTTCTACGTAGTGAAATGCAAAAATGAAAGCGCGATAAATAAAAAATTAAGATAATCCTTTTCTTAAATATACATCTATTTATGCATCATCTAATCTGTGCCTAATAGAACATTTACCGCAATATTGCCGTTTTTTTGCATCTGTCAATAACAAAGTATTCACTTATAAACCCATGTAAACTTATCACATGAAGAATCTTCTAATCAATGCTTGCACTTCGGCGCTCACAGTGGCTTCCGTCGTTGCAATGCCGCAAAATCTTATGTCAGCAACCATTTCTCCTGCTATCGTTGAATCTTTTGCCTCAATGCCAACTTACAATGGCGAGGACCTCGAACTCACTGTAGACAATCGCGGTTATCACTTCCGACTTTGGTCACCTATGGCTGAAGAGGTGAGAATATCATTCTATGAGAGTGGCACAGGCGGTAAAGCGTTTGCACACGCCGCCATGACACCCAATGCCGCTACCGGCGTGTGGAGTCTCGACACCACCGAGAAGCTCATGGACAAATTCTACACTTTCAGCATAAAGTATCAAGGAAAATGGCTCGATGAGACTCCCGGTGTGTGGGCAAAAGCTGTAGGCGTAAACGGAAAACGCGCTGCTATCATAGATTTCGCCAAGACAAATCCCGAAGGTTGGGCGAATGACCGCGGACCTGAGGTAAAGCATTTCACCGACGTTATTCTCTACGAAATGCACCATCGCGATTTCTCCATGCACCGCAACTCTGGCATCACCAACAAGGGAAAGTTTGTTGCAATGCTTGAAAATGGCACTCTTTCGCTCAATGGACAGATGACGGGTATCGACCACCTGAAAGAGCTGGGCATAACCCATGTGCATATCCTGCCGTCGTTCGACTACAACAGTGTCGACGAGAGCCAGCTTCCGTCGAATCAGTATAACTGGGGCTACGACCCTATCAACTACAATGTTCCCGACGGCTCTTATTCCACCAATCCTGCTTGCCCCTACACAAGAATCCGTGAAATGAAGCAGATGGTTATGGCTCTGCACAAGGCTGGAATCGGAGTAGTGATGGACGTAGTGTACAACCACACCGGCATCACCGAAGGCTCCAACTTTGAGCTTACTGCCCCCGGTTACTACTACCGCCAGCGACCCGACGGCTCTTACTCCGATGCTTCGGCTTGCGGCAACGAGACTGCCAGCGACCGTCAGCAAATGCGCGATTTCATCATCAATTCCGTTAAATACTGGGCACAGGAATACCATATCGACGGTTTCCGTTTCGACCTTATGGCAATTCACGACACCGAGACAATGACACAGGTTGCCAATACTCTCAAGGCTGTAAACCCATCAATTTTCGTCTATGGCGAGGGCTGGACTGCCGGTGATTCTCCGCTTCCCGTTGAGCAGCGCGCACTCAAGGTGAATGTTGCAAAAATGGAGGGTATTGCAGTGTTCAGCGACGATATTCGCGATGCTGTCAAAGGTCATTACAGCGATGCTGCCGACCGTGGCTTCGCAAGCGGCAAACCCGGCAACGAAGAGACTGTGAAAATCGGAATTGTTGCATCTACCGCACATCCGCAAGTCGATTACTCTAAAGGCAACAACGCGAAGGAGGCCTACGCTGCTTCACCCGAGCAGATAGTCAACTACGTGTCGTGCCACGACGATCTTTGCCTCACCGACAAACTTGCCAAATCAATGTCAGGCTCTACCGAGGCTGAGCGTCTTGCTGTTGCAAAGCTGGCTCAGACTATAGTTTTCACATCACAAGGCACTCCATTCATGTTCTGTGGTGAAGAGATCTTCCGCAACAAGAAAGGCGTGCACAACAGCTTCAAGTCACCCGACGACATTAATGCAATCGACTGGAACCAGAAAAAGACTTATCGCAACCAGTTCGAATACTACCGCAACCTAATCGCATTGCGCAAAGCTCACCCGGCATTCCGAATGACCACTGCCGAGGATATTGCCAAGAACATAAAATTTGACAAGGTAGCAACAACCAATCTCATATCCTACTCTATCCTCAACAATGCCAACGGTGATGCATGGAAGGAGATCAAACTTGTTTTCAACGGAAACGCCACAGCGCAAACCGTGAAGGTGAAGAAGGTGAAAAAAGGCACCTGGAAAGTAATTGCACGCGATGGCAATCTCAATCCCGATGGTATTGGCGAATTTGCAGGCGGTGAAATCACCCTCGCTCCCTACTCCGCCCTCATTCTTGCCACCGACAAGTAATCCACCCACTTCCCATAAAATCAGCCAAACGTGAGGCACCACAGTCGCCTCACGTTTTTTTATTAAAAATAATCGTAAAATCATTGGGAAACAGAAAACTAAGCACTATCTTTGCAAAAACAATACATATCTATGGACGTCCACACTGATACTAAAGAGCGTAAATCGGTATTCCTCAAAATGATTGAGGATAAAAAAGCTATTGCCGATTGCATTAATAAGAGTGGTAACCTTCAACAACTTGCTAAAGAGCGTGGAATCCGTTTTGCCAAGCCCATATAATACACACGAAAGGCTACTCTTATTTCTGCATTCAACGACTTGATTCGTACCGACCTTTTCGGTTTAGGGGTTTAACACTGCTATGTCAATATTTCTTTCGAGTTTTCTCGCTATTTGCATAAAAAATAATTAACTTTGCAATAGAAATGAAATAACACTTATCTACGACATGAACGAAAAAATCATTCTTACCGGCGACCGCCCTACGGGTCGTCTGCACATCGGTCACTATGTTGGCTCGCTGCGCCGTCGCGTGGAGCTTCAGAACTCCGGTGAATACGACAAAATCTTTATTATGATTGCCGACGCTCAGGCTCTTACCGACAACGCCGACAATCCCGAGAAAATCCGCCAGAATGTAATTGAAGTGGCTCTCGACTACCTCGCTTGTGGTCTCGACCCTGCCAAATCCACAATATTTATCCAGTCGGCTGTACCCGAACTCACCGAACTTGCATTCTACTACATGAACCTCGTCACAGTATCGCGCCTCCAGCGTAACCCTACTGTGAAAACCGAGATTCAGATGCGCAATTTCGAGACTTCAATCCCCGTAGGCTTCTTCACCTACCCCATCAGCCAGGCTTCCGATATCACTGCATTCAAGGCCACTACGGTGCCTGTGGGCGAAGACCAGAAGCCTATGCTTGAGCAGACAATGGAGATTGTGCGCCGTTTCAACTACATCTATGGCGATACACTCGTTGAGCCTCAAATCCTGCTTCCCGACAATGCAGCCTGCCTGCGTCTTCCGGGCACCGACGGCAAGGCTAAAATGAGCAAGTCGCTCGGCAACTGCAT
>CAMFSS010000146.1 GCA_945983195.1 uncultured Prevotellaceae bacterium
AACCTCGCGAGATTTTTTTGCCCTAAGTCGGACGGCTGTTTTCGGATGCTTACGCCAAAAAAGTGAGCCACAAAACGAAGCCACAAAACGAAGCCACAAAAAAACGGGGGGCACGATTTCTCATCGCGCCACCCCGCATCATCACAAATTATTGTTAAGAAACTGTATTTTCAGTCTTTAGTGCTACATTACTTCACCACCTTAACAGTCTTGCCGTTGTTAAGCTTCACGAAGTAAACGCCGTTAGCAAGTCCGGCTGCGTTGATCGAAGTTGTTCCGTTCACGGCTGCCTCTGCCACCTTAACGCCGGCTGCGGTGTAAACCTCTGCCTTTGTTACGTCTGAAGCGGCCTTAACCACGAAGTCATCACCTACTACGTTAACATAGTTAGCCGACTTAACGGTTACGCCCTTAACGCCTGATTCGCCCTGCTGTACGTGGATATTGAGAACTGCACCCAGGTAGCTGATCTCTACATTTGCCTCACGGCCGGTAAGTCCCTCAGGAAGTGCGCCTACTGTCAGCGTTGTATTTACTACGCCTGTGAAAGCATCATCAGTAGTCATTACATTCTCAAGACCAAACTCAATCCAGTCAGCCTCTTCGCCGTTGTAGTCCTCAGCATATACGCTCCATGCCTCACAGCTGTAGAAAGAGTTGACTGCGAATGTCTTCGACGACTCTGTCTCGGTTGGTGCAATAAACTCAGTTTCCTCGCTGTCAAGATAGTAGGTCTCTGCAACAATTTGAATCGGGAAGCTCTTCATTGCTCCTACAGTCACATTGTCATCCATATAGTAAGCACCTGCGTAGGGAAGAACAAATGTATGTGTCTCACCACCTGCCGATGCCGATGCAATCACGTATGAGCATACATCATCATAGACTGTATTTTGCAAATCGTCCATTACAAATGCAGAAGGACTTGCCCAAAGATATTGTGCAAACGAGGTTGCCTCATCCTCTGCCTCAAGCACAACGAGGATATTGTCGTCAATGATAAGGTCTGTAGGACGACCGGCTGCATCCTCTCCTGCCACTTCGTTCCAGATGATAGTCTGCCACTGTCTACCTGCTTCATACATAGATTTGTCACCCGAGCCTGTATAGAGCACATCACCAAGCTCAGCTACGTCGCCATCCTCATCAAGAGTTACCGAGTACACAGTAGCCTTCACATTCAGAGGCTGTGCTCCGCCATTAAGGTCGCAAAGATGTGCGCAAATCGATGAAAGCAGATAAGGCTTTGCTGGCTTGCGGTAAAGCTCTGCCACTGCATCAAGCTTAACATCTGTGAATCCTGCCTCTGTGAAGCCGTACTTGCTGTCAAGCGATTTAGATGATTGGGCATTGTTAATCATTGTACCTCCAATGTATGCTATGAGGTCTGCATCCGGACGAATATTTGTATTATAGAAGTACTCATTTATGCTTTCATTATATACATACGGATCAATCGAAAGATAATCTACAGTCGTAAAGATGCTGTCACCAAGCTCATTGGAAGCCTGAAGGTAAGGAGCTGAATACGATACGAGTTCCGTGTATTTCGGAGTGGTGATTTCCTCGGCTGTCGACTGTGCATAGCTGAAGTCAGAGTAGTCGGGCAGAATGCCGTCGCAATACTCCCACAGGATTGATGTTGCACCTACCGATGCATTTTTCCAATTCAGTTCCGTATAAGCAGGAACAGCCAAGAAACTATATTTCAAGCTACGAGTCATGGGCGTCATTCCAATGTAGGTTGTTCCAGCAGGGCGCTTGTAATAAGCTGCGGGTATTGCAGTGGCAGCCTCCTTAAGTCCCTTGATTTCCTTCTTTGAGAGTTCACGGGTTGCATCAATGCAGCTTACGTTGCTATAGCGGTCTGCTGCTTTTACTGCACTTTGCTCGAAGTTCACATTCTCACGCTGTACGTGACTGGCTTCTTTTGCATTGCCTGCGAAAGCTATCGCTAACGCGGCACCGAAAAGTAAAGATTTTTTCATAATAAAATTGCAATTAATTATTAATAAAACTATGTCTGTATTTTTCTTGTTTTATGTTCTCCCTCCGCATTAACTGCCGAGGGAGAACTCTCATTATCGTTTATTGAACGTTTACTACTATCTGGTCCTCTGCCGATGCGCTACTTGTGAGTGTCATGGTCGACGGTACAAGACGCGACGCGCTCTCTATCTTCCAGGTTGTCGACTCCAAGAGTGCTATAAACTGCTTCACGGCTTCAATGTTATTGTAGTAGTATTTGGCTCCCTTGTCGTAAGTTCCGTCAAAAGCAAACTTTACTGTGTTTGCATCAGGAGTTGTGGCTGTAAAGTAGATATTGCCCTTGTAGGTTGTTGTGCGGAGCTGCGATTGCATGAAAAGCGATGCCTTCCCTGCTGTTTTGTCGTAGGTGAACTGGAAGAAGCGGAATGTCTCTCCAAGCGACGACTTCAGCTCACTTGCAACTGCATTATAGAGGGTCAAAGGCTTGCCCGTAATCTTGGTGTTGTCTATTCTCCAGGTGTAGCCATTATCGGTAAATAGCTCAGAGAATGCCGGTCCGGCTATCACGGCTGGGTTCTCTGCTACTTCCACAAGCTTTCCGTCTGTTTCATCATATACAAACTCCTCCACTACAAGTGGCTCTGCACCCACAGCAGCACGCTGTATCTCAAATGGCACCATAAAACGTATGCCTGTGCTTGTCACAATGAAGTTGCGGCTCGAAATCTGGGTTATCTCATCGCCTGCCTCTGGGTATGCTGTAAACACGCCCGAAGCGCCTCCTTTCAGCACAAAACGCTCTCCGGTAGCATCTGTGAGTATCTGCTTGCCAAATTTTGCGCTCAGTATGTTGGCTTTCATTTGGTCGATTTGTGCCATGTAAGCCTCATCGTCAGTGTCGGCGTCGAGCTTGCGAAGATAGTGTGTCACGCCCCACTTCTTGCCCTTCAGGCGAACCACATTCTCATCAGCCTCCATAAGCATAAACTCATAGTCGCCATAGTGGCCATATCCTGTTTCATCCGTTTCGTCTGATGAAGCATCAGGGTCAATCACATTGTTAGGATTGGCAAAAAGGTGGAAAATGGTGTTGTAGGTGTTCAGTGTAAGCACCGGTCCGTTGTCCGAAATCACCTCCCATGCCGATGTCTCGCTCTTAAACTTATTCTCAATCCACTTGTTCTTGCCCGAAATCTTCACCGATCCGTTCTTGTCGAATGTGAAAATGTAGATGTAGCCCGGCTCGTCTGAGTTGGTGAAGTACTCAAGCACCCACTTGCCGCCGTTCGCTGTAAGCGCATTGGTGTACTCGTCTTGTGCCTCCTGTGTGCGATCTGCTGCCGACTTGTCGAAAAGGTCATCAACCTCATTCTTGCACGAAGTGGTTGCAGTTGCCACAGTGGCTATGATTGTTGCTATATATAAGAATTTTTTCATGATTCTTCTTTATTTTTCTCTATATTAATATTTCTATATTGCAATAATTTTCGATTTGCGATAAACGATAAACGCTCAGCAATTATTGCATATCCTCCACTTGCTTGCGAAGCTCCTCAATATTGAAGTTCTTCTGGCGGATCTGGACCTCTTCACGAAGTGCATCAAGGTCGAGTCCCCACTCATCCTTAAACCATGTGCGGCAGATGCTGATTTTCTGCTTCAGCACGGCTACGCCGTCAACTCCGTCCTTGTCCTCAACGGCATAAACGATAGTTGTAGGACTTCCCTTAAGCGAATACGATACATTGCCCTTGTCATCGGTTGTGGTAACAACTTGGTTATCGGAAATATAGCTCTTTTCGTTGGCTGCATCGTTGTTCTTGTAGTAGTACCAGCAGTAGTACACAGATGCCTCAAGGTCATCCTCTCCACCGGGAGCTTCCCAGCCGCGTGCTGCGTATGTGTAGATCTGCTCCCAGTCCTCATCAGTCAGTGTGATGTAGTTGGCTATCGTCTCGGCGAAGTCCTCACGCATCTGCGAGCTTGCATAGTTTGTTACTATTCCAAGCGAGTTGATGCGTGGCTCCCACTGGTCCTGCCAGTTGTTGTCGTCATACTTTCCGTTCGATATTGTCTGGAAATCGGTCGGTATGGTCTTCGTCTGGTGCAGAATGTGCGAGAACTCATGGTGCATCGTCTTGAAGTAGAACTCGTTCATCATTTCTAAGTTGTTTGTATTCAACTCGTTCACACGGAAAAGCGACACCTTGATACCGCCTTCGGCAAGTCCGAGTGTCATTGTTCCGGTCTGAGGATTGTAGGCAGGCGAACCGATAAGGTGAATGATGCGCGGTCCGTAGCTCTTCAAGAAATCTTCTCCTACAAGGTCGTCATATACGTCAAACCACAAATATTTTGTCAGCAGTGCAAGGTCCATTGCCTTGTTGTACTCTGCCGGCACGAGGTTGTAGTTCATGTCGGCGCCCACATCTTGCATCTTGTAGCGGAAGTCAAGGTTGTAGGGTGTCAGGAACTCCTGGATAAGCCACTTGTCGAATTTGTAGGTGTAGCTGTTGGGGTCGAGCTGATCCTCTGTGTCGGGGAAAATTGTCGGGCCCAGATCATCTTCGCTACACGATGCCGTGCCAAGCAGCGCAAGGGCTGCAAGGGCAAGCGTCGATATATACTTTATTGTTTTCATATCCGTATATTTTGTGTGTATTGAGAGATTCTTTTATTTTACGAGTTCATATTTGTTGTCCACTACAAGTTACTGGCCGCCGGCGGGCAGTTGCTTAATGCGGTCGTTTGGCTCAAGTCCTGCCGAAATCACCTCATTCGGTATCTGGAGTGCCTTGCGCGGGTCAAGCATTGTCATTGTCTCTGTACGCGACTCCTTGCCTATTACGTGAGTATATTCTATTCCGTAACGCTTCAGGTCGAAGAAGCGCATTCCGTTGTGAACGGTAACAATGCGGCGGAAGTGCTGCACGCACTGGAGCAGAGGCTCTATGTCGGCTGTTACGCTATATTCTGCGCTTGGGAAGACCTCATCAATATTGATTTTCTTCGCAATGCCGTAACCGGGGTCTTTTGCACCGTAGAATTTGTTGATTTGGTCAATCGTAAGTTCTGCATAAATATCCTCCTGACCGTCGTCATTGGCTGTTGAGCGGAGCGAAAGCTCCCATGCCTTCAGGTCGGCTACTGCTCCGGCTATGTCGCCGAGGAATGCCTTTGCCTCTGCACGGCACATCACTGTCTCTTCGCCGAAGAACTCTGAGCGTACATTGTGGGCATGTCCGATTCCTGCAACCTTGTCGGTGTACTCAAATAGCTCTCCGAGTGTTCCGGCAAAGTATGTTCCATATTCCGATTTGCCTGCCGAGCCGCACACTCCGTTGAAGCAGGGGTGCATTGCAAAGGTCTCGCCGCTTTGGCTGTTGCGCCAGCGCCAGCCCTCCCATGTCGGGCCGGGGCCCTGAATGGTGGCTCGCTTGGCATCGCGGTTGGTGGCATAGCGTCCGCTTGTCATGTGGCGCAAGAATACCGAGTAGGTCGGAATCAGCAGGAAGTTGCGCTGATGCGTGATGTTGGTGAAGTAGCGTGCAAAGTCACTGATATAGTAGAACTTCGATGCCTGTGCCCAGATGTCGGTGAAATATTGTGTCGGGTCTACTCCCTCACCGCCCAGTGCAATGTTAGCATATTTCAGCACGTTCTTGTAGTCGCGGATAAAGAGATAGAAGCGTGCTGCGTAGGCATTGGCTGCCTGCTTGTTGAAGTGGTACTTCGGCACGTCGTAGTAGCTGTCGTTAATCAGTGGCAATCCCTCCTCAAGGTCCTTCTGGCACTGTGCATACACATCGGCAAGTGTGCCGCGGTCATATTGCACAAGCACCTTTGTCTCAGGCTTGGTGATATAGGGTATACCCTTGATTGCCTTGCTCAGTTCCGGTCCGCGGTATGCCTCGCAGAAGATGTTGGCAAGAATGAAGTGTCCGTAGCTGCGAATCAGCAGAGCCTCGCCCTTCACTGCCTTCAGTTCCGGGTCATCGCCCTGTCCCTCTTCTTCAAGCTGCTCCACACGCTCAAGCACTGCATTTGCGCAGGCTATTGAGTGGAAGAATGCCTCCCACACGCTCGATGGGG
>CAMFSS010000147.1 GCA_945983195.1 uncultured Prevotellaceae bacterium
CCTACCCAAGCGACAGAACCACTCCCAGCGTGTTCACCTCCTGCGAGGAGTCGCTTCGGGTCATTATGAGCACACCGATGAAAGTCACCACAATGGAGAGCCACACCTGCCACGACGGTATCACGCGCAGAAACACCATGATTATGGCTACTATCACCGGATAGAGGAATACTATGGTGGTGGCCAGCCCTGATGCTATGTAGTTGTAGCTCGCAAAGAGGAACAGACTGCTCGATGTGAACAGCAGCCCGAGCACAAAGAGAATGCCTGCCTGCTTCATGGTGATGCCGAAGCCATGCCTTCGCAGCATCAGCCACGCGCCGAGGAGCAGCACTGCAAAGAGGTAGCGGAAAAAGAGAATGGTGTCGATCGACGCGCCATGCTTCATGAGCGGTACGGCAAACAGCGGGTTCAATCCATAGGTTATGCCGGTGATGATTCCGGCAGGATACCCGATTATGGCATTTCTACTCAGTGTCTTCATAAAATTTACTAAACCAATGATTATCGGTCTGCAAAATTAATGCTTTTCCCGAAAAGTTGCATCACTAAAACGTCACTTTCTTGCAAAGCTGCTGCGGGAGGCAGAGGTAGGGTAGGGCGCAAAAAAAATCCCAGACATCACTGCCTAAGATAATTTTCTAATTAACCTTCTAATACCATTAACATAAACCTAAAAACTAAAAATTATGACTAATTCGTTGTCTCCCGACAATCTTAATCATGTCACCTTAAAATCATTTACCATGAAAACTGATGCAAAGATATAGACTTTATGTTATCCGGCATAATTATTTAACCACAAATTCGCATAGGCTTAACATTATTTTCGTTTTGCCAAAGTTTCTGCTTGTCAAATTAACAAAGATGAACAATAATCACGCAATTGTAACAAATTTCTTGAAAAACTTGCGGCTTCCCGGCATTATGACATCAGCAGGCGTGGCATTGGCTGGATTTTGACACATTTGCACAAAATGAGGCATTTTTACTTTCGTTATGCTTGATTGAAAACTTTTTTATGGTGTAGGGCGTGAAATTTCGCGGATTATGTGTAATTTTGCAAATAGATAGGCTGCCTGAGGGCAGCCCGTCAACGATATGCATGACTGGAGTTTTATTTTTATCAATAATCGATGCAGCAGGTAAAGGCTAAAAAATCGCTTGGGCAGCATTTCCTTACCGACCTTTCGGTGGCGAAGCGCATTGCCGACACTATGGCAGACTACACTGCCATGCCGCTCTTGGAGGTGGGACCCGGAATGGGAGTTCTCACCAGGTTTCTCATTGATGCCGGTCATGACATCAAGGTGGTGGAGCTTGATTCAGAATCGGTGGAGTATCTCGGAGCCTGTTTCCCTGAGCTGAATGGCCGCATCATTGCACACGATTTCCTGAAGCTCGACCTCAGTCGAATTTATGGCGACAGCCATTTCAATGTCATCGGCAATTATCCCTACAACATATCTTCGCAGATTTTCTTCAAGGTGCTCGACTACAAGGATCAAATCGACTGTTGCAGCGGTATGCTTCAGCGCGAGGTGGCACAGCGCATTGCAGCCACACCCGGCTCGAAGACCTACGGCATACTGTCGGTGCTGCTTCAGGCGTGGTACAGGATAGAGTATCTGTTTACAGTAGATGAGCACGTGTTTAATCCGCCGCCAAAGGTGAAGTCGGGCGTTATCCGCCTGACGCGCAATGATGTGACTTCGCTCGGCTGTGATGAACGGCTGTTCAAGTCGATTGTCAAGACTTCGTTTGGCCAGCGACGCAAGACACTGCGCAACTCTCTGCGCGGACTGTTGCCGAAGGACTCGCCGCTGCTTTCCGACCCAATCATGGCCCGTCGGCCGGAGCAGCTCGGTGTGGAGGAGTTTATCTCCCTCACCAATATGGTGGCTGATGCCAAAGCCTGATAGCGAGAGACTACACATTATCATGGGGTGCGATACCCCTTATCCATTCATAATATAAACTATCGCAACATGAAAGAATATACTGAGGAATATCTCAATACCATACAGGAAATCGTGCGTGAGCGCGATGTGAAGCGGGCAAAGGAGTTTCTGAGCGAACTTCACCCGGCCGATATTGCCGAACTCTTTGAAGACCTTGAAATCGACGATGCCGAATTCCTCAATGAGCTGCTCGAGGACGAGACCGCCGCTGAGGTGCTCATGGAGATGGACGAGGACGAGCGTCGAAAGCTCCTTGCAAATATGCCAAAGGAGGAGATTGCAAAGTCGCTTGAGCACCTTGATACCGACGATGCCGTCGACCTTATTCAAGACCTCAAGGAGGAGGATCGCGATGAAGTAATCTCGCATATCGACGATGTGGAGCAGGCCGGTGACATCATCGACCTTCTGAAATACGATGACGACACTGCCGGTGGACTCATGGGTACGGAAATGATTATCGTGAACGAGAACTGGAGTATGCCCGAGTGCCTCAAGGAGATGCGTGTACAGGCCGAGGATATGGACGAAATTTACAACGTGTATGTGGTCGACGACGACCACCGGCTCAAGGGCGTGTTTCCGCTCAAAAAGATGATTACGCACCCATCGGTATCGAAAATAAAGCATGTGATGGATACTGATCCGTTCTCTGTAAAGACTGATACACCGATTGAAGATGTTGCGCACGATTTCGAGAAGTATAATCTCGCTGCAATGCCGGTGGTCGACTCAATCGGTAGGCTTGTGGGGCGCATCACCTTCGACGACGTGATGGACAAGGTGCGTGAATACTCTGAGCGCGACTACCAGTTGGCTTCAGGTATCTCCACCGATGTGGAATCTGACGACAACATTTTCACCCAGACCAAGGCACGCTTGCCGTGGCTTCTTATCGGAATGATTGGCGGTCTTGCCAACTCGGTGATTCTCGGCGGTTTTGAGGCTGGATTTGCCACCAATCCGGCAATGGCTCTGTTCATTCCGCTAATAGGTGGAACAGGAGGAAACGTGGGAATACAGTCGTCGGCTATCATTGTGCAGGGTCTCGCCAATGGCAGCCTCGACATCAAGGACTCGGCACGTCAGATCTGGAAAGAGCTGAGCGTGGGATTGCTCAATGCCACCATAATCTCGCTGCTTGTATTTGCCTACAACTGCTTCCGCCTCGACCCGACCAATGTCACCACAATAGCTGTTTCGGTGTCGCTCTTCTGCGTAGTCATATTTGCATCAGTGTTTGGCACGTTTGTACCGCTTACGCTTGAGAAGTTCAAGATTGACCCGGCTCTTGCCACGGGTCCCTTCATCAGCATCACCAACGACATCATAGGCATGCTCATCTACATGCTCGTCAGCTCAGCCCTCCTCACCTCCTTAGGCTGATATCGGCTGATTGATGCTACAATCGGCGGAGGGGCTTGCCGGTGCTGGTGGTGGGAAGCGAGTGTACTGCCACATAGCGGCGTGGAATGGCATAGGAGGGGAGTAGGGTTTTCAGTGTGGTTATCAGACTTTGATGCACTTCTCCCTCTTTGCGCTCACCCGGTTTCATGCTCGGATATTCAAGCACAAGCAGCAGCTCCTCGCCCCATTTCTCAGACGGTCGCGAGGTGACGAAGAAGCGCACCCTTGGAAGCACTCGCGCTATGGCTTCCTCTACCTCCTCGGGAAACACTTTAAGTCCGCCGGTGTTCACCACGTTGTCGAAGCGTCCGCGCCAATAGAAGCGGTGCTCGTCGATAAGGTCCACTATGTCGTTGGTCACAATTTCGGGATTGGAGAATTGCGGCGCGTGAATCACCAGGCAGTCGCGCTCGTCGGTGCTGAAAGTGACATTGCCAATGGCTGTGAACGGTGATTTCTCGCGACTTACTGCCGACAGTGCCACATGGCTGCACGTTTCGGTCATTCCATAAGTCTTGAAAGCGTTCACGCCCTTGTCGGCAAGCCAGTGCTCAATGCGCTCAGACAGCGCACCGCCGCCGATAATCACGGTGTCGACAAGCGAGAGATATTCCGGGTGGTTTATCAGATAGCCAAGTTGCGATGGCACCACAGCAAGCAGCGACACACGGCGGTTGCTGTCGTAGCCGGCCATAGGTTCATTGCTCGGTTTCTGCTCCACGATTTCTGCTCCAGCCTCAATGGCACGCACCAGCATCATTTTTCCGGCAATATAGTCGGGCGAGAGGCACAGATAGAGCAGCGACCCGGCAGTGATGCCGAAGCGTTCATTTGTTAGCCGGGCTGAAGCGCGCATGTCGGATTTCAGCAGCCTTATCTCCTTGGGAGTGCCTGTGGACCCTGAGGTGTGAGCCACAATGGTGTCGCCCGGGGCGAAATAATCCTCAATGAACTTGGCGGTTTTCTCAGAGGCGCAATTGCGGACCTCCTCAATTGTTGTGCAGATATTGCCGTTTAGCGTAATTTTCATAATTTTTTTGTAGCAAGAGAGTGTTTCAGCGTTGTTTCGTTCTATGCGTCAATCCAATTGAAATCAGGGAGTTGCCAGCCTTTTGCGGGGTCGCTGCAAAGGTAGTCGGCACGCTGCACCAGCGGCGACGGAATGTTGTTGTGGTAGAGGGCACCGGTGCCAAGACCTTGAGGAATGCGCACTTGCAGTGTAGTCACCCATTGGGCGAGTGCATTCAGACCCACATTCGACTCCAGAGCTGACGTAATCCAGCCGCCTATTCCGAATTGCGCTGCCATCTTCAGCCACTCGGTTGAGCCATCGAAGCCACCCATGAGCGACGGTTTCAGAATGATGTAGTGCGGACGTATGGTCCGCAGCAGCGACATCATCATCATAGGGTTGGTTATGCCTATCAATTCCTCATCAAGAGCCACCGGAATGGGCGATTTTTCGCACACGCGAGCCATTTCCTCCCACTGTCCGGCTTTGATAGGCTGCTCAATTGAATGAATTGAATAATCCGATAGCCGGTTGAGGCGTTCCATCACTGTGTCGGGAGTGAATCCTCCGTTGGCATCGACGCGGATAGTGAGGTCGGCATCGGAGTAGCGGCGGCGAATGTGGCTTATCATCTCCAGCTCCTGATTGAAGTCGATTGCACCGATTTTCAGCTTAATCACATGGAATCCGGCGTCAACTTTCTCGTCGATGCGTGCAAGCATATCATCTTTCGTTCCCATCCACACCAAGCCGTTGATGGGAATGTGGTAGTTGCCGCGGACGAAGTCGTTGTCGAAGCATACGCGCCGGCAGCCGTTGGAGAAGTCGAGGATTGCCGTTTCGAGTCCGAACTGGATAGAGGAGTATTCCGAAAGGTCGGTTTCCACGCCAAGAGCGATGTTGCGGCACAGTTCGCGTAGCTTCGGCTCGTATGAGTCGTTGTCTTCAGCCGAGAGCCCTTTGAACAGGGCACATTCACCAATCCCGAAGTGGTCCGGACACTGTTCGTCCCATATTTTCAGGAAGTATGTGTCCTTTTTCAGCAGCACGCCTCGTGATGTGCCGGCTGGATTGATGAAATCAAGTGAATATTTAGCAAAAGCAGCCTTCATAGCGAGAATCAGTCTATTTCTTGCCGATTAATGAGGCGGCAATGCTTATCAAGGCAAATGCCGCTGCAACTAAATAGCCATATTCCACTTCCACGCCGTGTTCGTGGGCAATCATCGTAGTGAGCAGCATCACGTAGGGAAGCGACAGTACGCTGTTGACGCACTTCTCAAGTTTGTCGCTTTTGATGGCTTTCTTCGACGAAAGCACCACTATGATTCTTCCCACAAACACAGCCAGAGCTATTGCCCCAACTGCCACCATGGCTACGAACATTGCACTGCCGATGAAGTGACTGAGCATCATCAGAGGCAGCGTTGCCAGCATAATTTTCGAAGCCGCTTCTGCAATCGAGTCGCTGAATATCTTTTTCATTGTCACAAAATTTTTTTGTAAGAAATTACGGCAAAGTTATAAAAAAATTTGTTTTTTGTCAAGAAAAAAGTTTTACATCGTATTTTTTATTAAACAGATTCTCAGCGATTTGCGTGTAAATTAATGATGATAGTTTAACAGTGTGTTGTAAAAGTTTACACTGAGAAATAATTGAGCTATAAAATAATAATT
>CAMFSS010000148.1 GCA_945983195.1 uncultured Prevotellaceae bacterium
TCTTTCCGCAGAATGTAGTTACATCATTGATGTACATTGAGTTTGCATCTGGATCAGGCTCAGGCTCCGGGTCGGTATCTTCACCGCTACTTTCGCCCGGCGCAAATATGTATTTGGCAAGGCGTATGCCCGGGTTATACTGGTAGATGTTCACAGTGCTATCGGCATTGACCGAAGATGCGAAACCTACCATATAGTTTGCAGCCTCACCTGCGGGCATTGTCCAGCGTGCGAGTGATTCTGCTGTCTCAAGGTCGAAAACCTCCCAAGAGTGGGTGCGCACACCGTCATCAGGCTGAGTAAGGGCTACATAGCTCTTGCCGCCCACAGTGAAAGCTGTGAAGTTTGTAGTGGTTGACTTGCTGAAGTCGATTGTTGCCTCACCGGTGTATGTAGCTTGTTGAAGAGCCTCTCTGCCATTGCTGATGCGCAAGCCCTGAAGACTGCGATTACGTGCAACGAATTTGGGGGCAGTTTCAGCATCTGCACCAAGGGGAAGAAGCGGCATAGCTGATGACTCGACGTTCCATTCCTCTGTGTTTTCTTCATCACCAAGCTTTAGGCAATAAGAATATGACGGGTCTTGCTGTCCCTCATAAATGTTATAGACAACGGCTTGAGTCATCTTGTTCGGGCAAGCGATGATAAACGCATTCGAAGTGATGTCACCGGCAGTCTTGTCGCCGAGGTAGTCCATACGACCGGCTCCTTCGGGAACAATTGCATCAGCGGGATATTCACAGGGAATGTATATCATTTCGCCACTTGGCTTTATAGCTACAAAGTTTCTGGAACTTATGACGCCGGGGAAACCAAGGTTTGCGATTATATTGCCTGCCTCATCGGTTGAAATGGCAGTGCTCAATGCAAGTACCTCACTTACATTATCAGGTCTGATGTCATTGAGGGCTGCCCAAGTATTAACGTCGTACTCCTTCACTATGCCTGTTCCGTCCCAAAGCTCTACCATACCTGTGGTCTTGTTAGGAACTACTGCATAGTCGCCGAGAGCGGCAATAGAGCGGGTCTCAGCTGCTGTGTGGTCACTCATTGGGTGTTCCCATACTTTCGTGAGTGTCTGTGCATTAGCCGTCAAAGAAAGAGCGGCGGCAGCAAAAAGTAAACTTATTTTTTTCATACTATTATGTTTAGTTATTGAATTATATTCTGTAATTATGCAATAATGGCTTTAGCACTGTTTTTATCGTTAGGTATCAGCCGTTTATTATTCGGAAGTTCTGCCAAGAATGATATTTACCAAGTATGAAATGTCGCTGACATCAATTCTTCCGTCGCGGTTTACATCGCCTACGCTGTATTTCTCCACGGTGAGAGTCGTTTCCACGTATGGCACAGTAATGGTGTTGCCAAGATCATCGCTCAACACAATGTTGCGCAGAATCAAGGGGTACTGACCCGGCTCAATATCCTCGTCTACACTGAGGACTATTTTTGCCACTTCTCCTTCATTTCCTTCAAAGGGAATGTTACGGGAAGAGCACGCAAGAATTCTGATAGCTCCATCTGATTGCAAGGCAAAATCAAAGGTGTTGGTGTTGTTGGCTGTTGTGCGATCTTCACTAAGCGAGATTGCATATAGCCCGGAGTCATCAAGTGCTACCTGCGAATGTGCAGGAGCATAGAAGTCGCACTGGAATCCCACAACCTCTTTGCTGTTTTTCATTTGCAGCGAGAGGGTTACGGTTTTTCCCCTGCTTACGCAGGCATCATTCACATACAGTGCATTACTAATAGCACTGACATCGGTAGTCTCAGCTTTAGCACAAACAAATGGCAAAAGCACTACCATCAAAAGAAATAAATTTTTAGCTCTCATCTTTCGAATTAATATTAGTTTTTTAGTTTTTGACTCAATTGTTCGTTGATGTTAACAGCAATGTAATAACACCTTTGACTTAATTATTTAGCTATAGCCTAAGGCTCATGGCATATCTTTGCCACCGTCGCCTAATACCACTCCACAAATATAGCAATATAATACTAAATTTTCAAAAATTTAAGCATCTTTTTTTCAGACATTTATGAAAATCGCCAAAAAACCGTCAAATTATTCTTTGGTTAGGTCGCCTTGGGTGGCGGCGAGGGCGGCGAGGCGGCGGAGAAGCAGATGGGTGAATTCGTAGTTCTTCAGACCCCAGCGTGGGGCGATGAGAAGCTCGGCCGGCGACTGCGACACGAATCGCTCCAACGCAATGCGGCGTGGCAGACGGCGCAGGAAGTCGATGCACACATCGGCGTACTCTTCAGCACTCCACTTGGCTACAACAGCCTCTCCTGCCTCCACTTGCATGGCAAGGCGCGTGCCGCGGATTAGCTGCAACTGGTGCAGCTTCAGCGTGTCGATGGGTAGCGATGCCACGGCAGCCGCGGTGGCACGGAAATTGGCAGTGTTCTCGCCCGGCAGACCCATAATCAGGTGCAGTCCGCAGAGGATGCCGCGTGCGTGAGTGCGCGCTACGGCATCGGCGGTGTCGGCCCAGGTGTGTCCGCGGTTGATGAGCCGGAGGGTGCGGTCGTTGGCGGTTTCGGCACCGTACTCGATAAGCACAAAAACGCGTCGGGATAGCTCAGAGAGGTAGTTGAGCAGATTCTCTGGTACGAAAGCTGTTCGTGAGTAGAAGATTATGAGAAACACATCGGGCACGGAAATTGCCTCCTCATACATGCTTTTCAGGCGTTCCGTAGCGGCATACGTGTTGGTGTACGCTTGAAAGTAGGCTAAATACTTCATATTCGGATATTTCCGCGCAAAGAAACGCTTTCCGCGCTCAAGCTGCCCGGTGATTGATTCACCCCTTGAGCAATATTCGGGGTTGAAAGTCTGGTTGTTGCAATAGGTGCAGCCGCCATGGCTCTTTGAGCCATCGCGATTGGGGCAAGTGAAGCCGGCATTGATGGAAATTTTCTGCACTTTGGTGCTGAAATGCTCGTGAAGGAAGTCGCTGAAGTCGCGGTATGGCTTGTCTGATGCGGGGTTAGGGCTGCCTGCGGTGGGGTGGTGTTTTTCGGCGGTGGGGTGTTGTGGATTGGGTGTAAAGAAAGGCTTCGCTGCCGGAATCAGCCCCACAGTGCAGTCGGCCGAAACCGAATCCGCAAAGCCGGCAAGCGAAGCCTGTATTGTTGTGTTCTCTTTCACGTCGATTCAATTAGTGTGGCGAATGGTGCGCGTCAGTTTTCGCGTCGATTCTTTCAGCATGGCGATTAGAGGTGCGTGGTTTTGTTCATCAGCCATGCGTCGAGAATCACCATTGCCGCCATGGCTTCCACTATTGGCACAGCACGCGGCAATACGCACGGGTCGTGGCGTCCGCGGGCTTTCAGCGTGATGTCGGTGCCGTGGCAGTCGATGGTGGGCACGTCGCGCAGCAGTGTAGCCACCGGCTTGAATGCCACGCGGAAGGTGATGTCCTCGCCATTGGATATGCCGCCCTGAATGCCGCCTGAGTGGTTGCTGAGGGTGTGTACGCGTCTGTCGGCACCGGTGGTGAATGTGTCGTTCACTTCGCTGCCGCGGCGTGTGGCAAAGTCGAAGCCGTCGCCATACTCAAATCCTTTCACTGCATTGATGCTCAGCATGGCTGCGCCCAGCATGGCATGGAGCTTGCCGAAAACCGGCTCTCCCAGTCCGACCGGCACGCCGGTGATGACACCGGTGACAATTCCGCCAATGGTGTCGCCCTCAGCCTTGATTCGGCTGATAAGCTGCTCCATTTCGGCTGCTTTTGCGGCATCGGGGCAGCGCACGGCATTAGCCTCAATGTCGGCGCGTGAATACCGGCGATAGTCGCGGTCGAGCGCGATGGTGCCTACCTGTGATGTGTAGGCATATATGTCGATACCAAGCTGCTGCAACGCCTGCCGTGCGAATGCGCCAGCCACTACGCGTGCGGCTGTTTCGCGTGCCGATGAGCGTCCTCCACCGCGATAGTCGCGCAGTCCGTACTTCGAAGTGTAGGTGTAGTCGGCATGCGATGGGCGGAAAGCGTCCTTGATGTTGCCATAGTCGGCTGAGTGCTGATTCTCGTTTTCGATGACGAATCCGATTGGTGTGCCTGTGGTGACACCCTCGAAAATTCCCGAGAGCACACGCACACGGTCGCTCTCACGGCGTGCGGTGACGATTGCCGATTGCCCCGGGCGGCGACGGTCGAGCTGCTGCTGCACGGCATCGAGGTCGATGGCAATGCCGGCAGGCATACCGTCGATTACGCCGCCGATTGCTGCGCCGTGCGATTCACCGAATGAGGTGAGGCGAAATATGTTTCCGAAAGAATTTTTCATAAACGATGTGCTGTGGGTGGAGGGATAATTTAATCGGCAATGGTGGCAATTTCGGTAACGGTGCCTCGCACGAAGTCAACCAGGGCTTGAGGCTCGATTTTCAGTTGCAGCCCACGCACGCCGGCACTGACGTAGATGTAGCTGAATTCGCGGCAAGTGCTGTGGAAGAACGTCGGGAACGCCTTTTTCATGCCAATGGGAGAGCAGCCGCCGCGAATGTAGCCTGTGGTGGGAAGCAGCTCCTTCATGGGAATGAGGTCGCACTTCTTGTTGCCCGAAGCTTTGGCTGCCTTTTTGAGGTCGACTTCGGCATTTCCGGGAACAACGCATACGAAATGCCCCGTGCGGTCGCCGTGGAGCACAAGGGTCTTGAATACCTGTCGGATATCCTCATTGAGCTGTTCGGCGATGTGGTTGGCGGCGAGGTTGTTCTCGTCGACAACGTATGGCACCAGTTCGTATTTAATTTTAGCCCGGTCGAGCAGCCGTGCCGCATTAGTCTTGTTAATTCCCGCCATGATAAGCCGATAATTATTAATTACAGTGCGAAGATAGCAAAAAACTTCGAAACATGAAACCCCTGTGCCAAAATCGAGCAAGAATTATTATCCCACAACGAGAGAAAAGCGCAATCCTAATGCCTCGGCAATCCTTATGAATGTGGATAGCTGCATGTCGGTTTCACCACGCTCAAGGTTCGAAAGATATTCTCGCTTTATGCCAATCCTTTCAGCCAGTGATTTCTGTGTGATATTTTGCCTTTTACGCTCATCTCGAAGTATCTCAGCATAATACCAAGCCTTTGACTTGGCATCAAGCTCATTGCGACGAGGAGAGCCTTTCTCGCCATATTCTTTCAATAAAATATCGTCGAATGACGTCAGTCCTGCCAATTTTTGTTCATCAAACTTTAGTGCCATAATCTACTCCTCCACATATTCAGTTAGTATTTTTTGCGCTAATCTGATTTCAGATTTATACTGTTTAGAACTCTTTTTTAGGAAAGAGTTTAGCAATAGAATACAAGTGCTTTCCATAAAGCTCTCATGATTCATCGTAAAAAGTAGTGTGCGATACTCATTTGAGCTTATCGAGATTCTCAACTCATAAAGATTTGATTCTTCAATTTTTTTGATAAATTTTTTATTGACGACATATTGCGTCTTTATGATGTTGAAAGCATAAATATATTTCTCTCGGACTGCAGTGTCCAAGTTTTTGAAAAATTCTTCAAATTCTTTTGAGAATAATATTTTGCGATTAACCTCCATGGCGCAAAGGTAATGAATTTCTTACATAAAAGACGAAATTTCTTCGTAAAAAATTAACCAAAGAGCAAAAATGGAATATTAGGGACTTGGGGGGGGTAATGGTTTCGGCTAAGAATGTTACTGCCTTTTTTATTTGAAATTTGCGTAAGTGGATAATAATTGTTATTTTCGCGATGAAATAATTGGATTGATACAAGTATTAATTAAACACTGTCGTTGCGTATGGAAAGATATGAGATACCCTTCTTCAATGCGTGCATCAAGGCTTTTGGAAAACGCTTCTCGATGTCGCGCGAAAAAGCCTACGACTATATGAAGCGATATTCGGGTATTGCATTTCTGATTGAATTTTATGATGCAGAGCATTTGCAGTCGATAGAAGATACTGTAGACGATGTGATTTTAGTATGCAAGAATAATGGAGGTTCACTGTCATGAAACTGTATCACGGTACCAACCAAGACAT
>CAMFSS010000149.1 GCA_945983195.1 uncultured Prevotellaceae bacterium
TAGAGCACGACCTTGCCAAGGTCGGGGTCGCGGGTTCGAGTCCCGTTTTTCGCTCAACGAAAGAGTTCATAAAAATACTGATATGCGAAAATAGCTCAGTTGGTAGAGCACGACCTTGCCAAGGTCGGGGTCGCGGGTTCGAGTCCCGTTTTTCGCTCCAAGCCGAGCGGTGCAAGCCGCAAAGCGCAATGTCCGGGTGGCGGAATTGGTAGACGCACTACTTTGAGGGGGTAGCGGGCTTAAGCTCGTGTGAGTTCAAATCTCATCTCGGACACGAAAGAAACCGCAAGCAGATTTCCAAGTCTGTTTGCGGTTTCTTTTTTTGTCGTTTTCCAGCCTGTCTACGAGTCAGCGGAGGTACGCACGGAGTAGCGGAACGAAATAGGCGGCGCAACGCTCGAAGCCCAGGTCGGTGAAGTGTGCACAATCCACGGTAGCCTCATTGTCGTCGCCAATCATGCCGCGCGAAGAAATGAAATGCACATTGCGGTCGCCTGCGCTGCGGAATCGGCTGTAGAATCCGTGCCAAGTAGCATTTTTCTCCTCAATGAGCCGTCGGGTCTCGGCATTGAACCGCATATTGGGAAATTCCGGATTCTGCACCATGAGAATCGGAGTGTCGGGGTGAGCGGCACGCAGAATTGAATAGAAACGCTCGGTGCGCTCCTTGATTTGCGGTGTGGTGACGTTGGGGAGGCAGTCGAGAATATAGACACTCGCATCAATGGCAGCCATCACTTCGGCAATTTCCGGGTCAAGACGACCGTTGCCGCTAAAGCCCAGGTTTATTACCACGCGGTTGAGCGCACGCTCCACGATAGCAGTTGCAGCCATTCCGGCACGACTTGCGCAGCCACCCTGCGTGATGCTTGTGCCATACCACACAATGGGCTTATCGGCTACTGGAAGGTCGACGGCAGGCATCTCTATCACGGCAGCCGAGTCAACGCCTATCGACAGTGAGTTGCAACTGTCGTAAAGCGGAAGATATAGGAGATATTCGCGCATTTCGGGCGACATACCGGTCATAATCGACGAAGTGTTCTCAGGCTTGTTGCCCGGTCGGGCAGAATTGACAAACGTCCACGACCCGTCGTCTTGAAGTGAGTAAAGGTCAAGACCGCGCACGCCGGTGGCAGTCATGTGGTTCATGCCGAAATTGTGCCACGAAACCCACTTTGCACCTATTGTGGTGGTATTGGAGCGGAATCGCACGGCGATGCCTGCTGAATTACGGCCTACATTCCAGAGCTGTTGCCTTATGCGGCCGCAAAGCGAGTCGGGCAGACGGTTGTAGAGTGTGTCGGTAGCAAGGGTTGGCTTGCCAATGATTTTGAATTGGGAAGCATCGTGGTAACGAAGTTCGGCAAGCGACGAGAAAGCCAAAGTTAAGGCCAATAGCGATGATAATAGAAAAGTTCTCATGTTGTATTGCTGATAAAAGTGTTGGTGCAAAATTAGCCATTTCTGTGGAATTGCAGAACAATAGCTGGAAATTGTTGTTACATTTTTCGCGATTTTATGCGAAAAGTACGGAAATATGGCATAAATGATAGAAAAGTTGCTAACTTTGTGAGCGTTTAATGCGTTAATAGATATACGGTTTCGCCAACCGAAGCCTAAGGTTGAAAAAAATTTACGCTTTTATTTATTATGAAATCACTGCTAAGAATCGCAATAGTGTTCACTGCATTTACACTTGCAATCGCATCGTGCGGCTACGACGACGTGGAAACCGACAATGTGGAGAGCATGAAGGTGCAAGGATTCGACAACAGCGGCGAGCTGCCACAGCACATTGCCGACGGACGCTGTAGCGGGAACGCATACATGATGTGGGTGTCGTTCCAACTTGCCGACTATGCCGACGTGGCACATCTCGCTTCGCCAATGACCGGGCTGCGCATAATCACTGCCACCGACTTCGATGACCAGCACCCGGCAGGAAGTGATGTGAGCGGGCTGTTCATGCTCCACCCTATCCGTCCTGAAATAAGCATGACCGAATATGAGACCAACACCTATCAGGCAGTGCGCTTCGCAGTTCCCACCGAGCAGTCACCGCTGGCCACAGTCTACCGGGAAGGTGCCTACTTCATGCTCACGGTGGCACCGGCCGGCGAGCGGCAATGCCGGTTCACGGTGGAGGTGCAGTTTGCCAACGGCACCGTGCTTTCGGCAGCAGGCGACGAAGTGACGCTCTATTAGCGATCCATAAAAAAACCAACAGCAACCGATAACGTAACAAAAGGAAATTATGAAAAATAGAATTATACATAATTGCATAGCTCTCGTTATGGCGGCTATGTGCTGCACCGTTTCTGCAAAAGCCGAAGAAGACTACGCCTACAGGAGTGCAACAAGCATTGATGCCGCGCTTGGAGTGGGATTCAATGTGTCGAACTACAAGTCGGAGGACTATGGTGCCGCACTATTTTCAGGGCGCGTAGGCAATCCTATTCTCGCTCTGCGAATCGACCACTTCTTCTCGCGCCACTGGGGTGGCTACGTCAAGGCTGAGTGGCTCCAAAACAGCTATCTCACAAAGCAGAAATCGGTGCTCGACAGACTTCACGACAAGGACGACGGATACGACTACATAACCCCCAGCTCCACCAAGGGGCGTCGCGGATATGCATTCCTTGCAGGAGGTGCCTACCGTTGGGACAAGCAACGCTGGAGCCTGCGTGCAATGCTCGGTATGGGGTATTCATCTTACAACCTAAACCGCTCATTCGTAGCCTACCGCAAACCCGAGGGCACCAACCATCTTGATGAAATGCTCTACACCGTATCGCAGAAAAAGACTCGCGGTATAGGCGGAGTCGTAGTTGCACCGACAATCGAAGCGTCGCTGCACGTATCGCGAAATATGGATTTCTTCTGCAACCTGACGTTTGAGTACAATTCGGCACGCGTGTGGCAGAAATTCACCATCACCGATACCGAAACTGGGCGTGTGCTCGACAGCACTCTCGCGCACGAACACATAGGCAACAACATCAACCTGAACTTTGGTGTACGCTACATCATAACGCACCGCAAATTTTAGTGCAAAATATTTCGCCATGTCGTAAAAAATGAGTATTTTTGTTTGCTTATTTCGCGGGAGCCGTCGGCACTCGCGCTTTAGCCGTGCAAAATAGAACAAGAACGAAAGAACGAAATATAATGACAGAGGAAGAATTAGAAGAACAGAAGTATTCAGCCAATAATATCCAGGTGCTTGAAGGACTGGAGGCTGTGCGCAAGCGTCCGTCGATGTATATCGGCGACACCAGTGCCAAGGGTCTGCACCACTTGGTTTATGAGGTTGTGGATAACTCCATTGATGAGGCTCTTGCCGGATTTGCAACCCACATTGAGGTGACAATCACCGAGGACAATTCAATCAAGGTGGTCGACAACGGTCGCGGTATCCCCGTCGACGAGCATGAGAAGCTGCACAAGAGCGCACTTGAAGTGGTACTCACCGTGCTGCACGCAGGCGGCAAGTTCGACAAAGGCTCTTATAAAGTGTCGGGCGGTCTTCACGGTGTGGGTGTATCGTGCGTCAACGCACTGTCTACCTATCTTCGCGCCGAAGTGCGCCGTGGAGGCAAAATCTATATGCAGGAGTACAGTTGCGGACACCCCAAGGCTCCGGTGGCTGTGATTGGCGAATGTGGCGATGACCACGGTACATCAGTCTACTTCCACCCCGATGAATCACTCTTCACCGAGACCGGCTACGACTACGACACTCTTGCCACCCGTCTGCGCGACCTGGCATTCCTCAATGCCGGAATCACACTGACGCTTACCGATATGCGCAAGGTCGACGAAGCCGGAACGCCAAAGAGTGAGGTTTTCCACTCCGATACCGGTCTCGATGAGTTTGTACGCTACATCGACTCCAACAAAGAGCACCTCATTGCCGATGTGATTCACATCAGCACTGAGCGTCAGGGAATACCCGTGGAAGTGGCAATGACCTACAACACTTCTTTCAACGAGAATATCTATTCATTCGTCAACAATATCAACACCATAGAGGGTGGAACGCACCTAACCGGTTTCCGCCGCGGTCTTGGAGCTACGCTCAAGAAATATGCCGAAGACTCGAAGATGCTCGAGAAGGTGAAGGTGGAAATCAGCAAGGACGACTTCCGCGAAGGTCTCACAGCCGTAATCTCCGTGAAAGTGCTTGAGCCGCAGTTTGAAGGACAGACCAAAACCAAGCTTGGCAACAACGAGGTGATTGGTGCAGTTGAGACTTCGGTGCGTGAGGCTCTCGGCAATTACCTTGAGGAACACCCTACCCAGGCAAAAGCCATTATCGAGAAGGTTATTCTTGCCGCCACTGCACGCCATGCCGCACAGAATGCCCGCCTGCAGGTCCAGCGCAAGAGTCCGCTCACCGGCGGCGGTCTGCCAGGCAAACTCGCCGACTGCTCGTCGCGCAACGCTGAAGACAGCGAAATCTTCCTCGTCGAGGGAGACTCAGCAGGTGGCTCGGCAAAGCAGGGCCGTAACCGCGAGTTCCAAGCTATTCTTCCGCTTCGCGGTAAGATTCTCAACGTGGAGAAAGCTATGGAGCACAAGGTGTTCGACAGCGAGGAGATTGTCAACCTGTTCCGCGCCCTTGGCGTAACTATCGGCACTGAGGAGGATCCCAAGGCTGCCAACCTCTCGAAGCTGCGCTACCACAAGATTATCATCATGACCGATGCCGATGTCGACGGTGCTCACATCGCAACGCTGCTCATGACGTTCTTCTTCCGCCGTATGCGTGCTATCATTGAGAACGGCTACCTCTACATTGCCACTCCGCCGCTCTACAAGTGCGTGAAAGGCAATGTGCACGAATATTGCTGGAACGACCAGCAGAAGTTCCAGTTCATTGAACGCTATGGAGGCGGCGAAGAGAAGCAGGTGAAGATTCAGCGTTATAAAGGACTTGGTGAGATGAACCCCGAGCAGCTCTGGGAGACTACAATGGATCCTGAGAGTCGCATCCTCAAGCAGGTACACATCAACGATGCCGCCGAGAGCGACCGTATCTTCTCAATGCTCATGGGAGAGGATGTAGCGCCTCGCCGCGAGTTCATCGAAGAAAACGCCACCTACGCCAATATCGACGCATAATCGCTACATAGCAACCAAACACAAAACAAGCTCACCGTGCCGTCACACAGTGAGCTTGTTTCGTTTTGTGCATTCTTAGCGTCAGTCCTTGCCACGGCGAGTGGAGAATTGATTTTTGTAGCTTGAGCCTTTGGAGGGCTTGGCATTGCTGCCGGCTTCGGTGGTGTCGGCTGGAATGGTGTTATCCGTTATAGCCGTGGTATCGGCAGGAGTGGCGTAGGCAGTTGGCGTGTCGTGTTTAGTGGCGGCAATGCTGTCTTTAATGGCTTTTTCGCGTTTTCTGGCAGCGGCAATTGAGTCCTTCGCAGCTTTCTTGCGCAGCTTTTCCTGAGCCTTGCGCTCTCTCTCCTCACGCTTTTTCTGTTCCTTTAGGAGCCGCTGCTGTTCCTTCTGTTGCTCTTTCAGCAGCCGTTCACGCTCCTTCAGCTCTTTCTTCGACAGCTTTGAGAGGTCGAGTTGTGTGGTGTCGGCACGCTCGCTCTTGAACTTGGCAGGGGTCTTTATTGCCGGTTCTTCAGCAATGGTGATGATCTTGTCATAGTCCGACAACTTCGACGGACGGTTGCGCATGGCGATATCGGCAATACGCTTCCCCTTGGCAAAACGGCACATATCCACCGCGTGGTCGATGCCACTCACAGTGCCCTGGTCGGTGTATTGCCACAGTGTGTATTTTGCATCGTCGGCAAGCACAGGCTCCGACTCGGAATAGCGTGCAATGAAAAGAGGGTATCGGCCGACGTGCGACGCCAGATATTTGTTGTAAAACGATGTCATGGTGTAAATCATTGGGCGGCACTTGTAGTGCTTCTCAATCATTCGGGCAAATGCCTCAAGGCTGTCGACAATCTGCTGCTGAGTCCAGCCGCCGCGCTGCTCAATGTCGATGAGCGGCACCAAATC
>CAMFSS010000150.1 GCA_945983195.1 uncultured Prevotellaceae bacterium
CTGTGCGGGGGAGATAGTGAGCCGTGAGCAGCAAGAGCCTCACTGGGGGCACTCGATAGTGCTTGCAGTGGCTCCCACCAAGAACCTCGACCGCATGGAGTGGCTTGCCGAGAAAGTCACTGAGATGGGGATTGACCGCATCATTCCACTGCGTTGCCGCTACTCCGAGCGTAAGGAGCTAAAGACAGCCCGATTGCAGAAGATACTGGTGTCGGCAATGAAGCAGTCGCTTAAAGCCACTTTGCCGCAGCTCGACGAAATGACGCCTGTGATAGATGTGATTCGTGCGCCATTCGAGGGAAAGCGATACATAGCCTATTGCGACCCTTCAATTCCGCGCCGCATTTTCGCGCAGCAGCTTGTGCCCGATGCCGATGTGATGATAATGGTGGGACCTGAAGGCGATTTCAGCCCCGAGGAGATTGAGGCGGCACTTGCAGCCGGGTTTGAGCCAATATCACTTGGCGACAGCCGTCTGCGCACCGAGACAGCCGCCATGTTTGCCGTAGCCACAGTCCACGCCCTCCGCCAGCAGAAATCCTAATTCTCTGCTTTGTGCAGGGGCAACGGCTATTTCACCCAGAAGTCTTTGGAGAAGATGATGAGCACGGTGAAGAGCTCAAGGCGGCCTATGAGCATCATCATTGCCATTATCCACTTGGCTGCATCGGGAAGCACTGCAAATGAGCCTTCAGGACCGGTGATTCCGGTGCCAAGTCCGATGTTGCTAATGGCGGTGAGCGATGCAAACATTGCGTCGAGCACCGGCAGTCCGAGTGCGGTGAGAATGATGCCTCCTGCCACAAAAATCATGAGATAGATGCTAAGGAAGGCTATCACCTTCATTACCGTCTGCCCCGGTACGATCTTGCCGTTCACGCGCACGGTGGTTATGCTGTTGGGGTGCAGCACACGGTAGAATTCATTGAACGTGTTTTTCACAAGCAGAATCATGCGGTCAATCTTCGCTCCGCCCGTGGTTGATCCTGCACATGCGCCACAGAACATTAGCACCATAAGCAGCATGGTGGTGAACGGTCCCCAAGTGTCGTAGTTGGTTACTGAGAAGCCGGTTGATGTCATTGCCGCTATGAGGGTGAAGAATGTGTCGCCTATGTGCTCGAAAGTGCCGTTGTACCACTGATAGAGGGCGCATATTGCCACGAATACAAGCACCACTCCGGCGTAGGCGCGCACTGTGCCGTTGCCGGTGAGTGCACGTATTTTTCCTGTGAGGGCGGTGTAGATTAGAGCCACATTAATGCCGCCGATAAACATGAATATCGTTATTACCACTTCAACGTAGGTGGAATCCCACCATGCAATGCTGGTGTTGCGTGTGGAGAAGCCTCCGGTTGATACTGTGGAGAGCGATTGGCAGATTGCATCGAAGGCTTCCATTGGTCCGAGCCACAGCAGCACAGCGAGAAGCACGGTGAGCAACGCATAGACCAACCACAGACTCTTGGCAGGCTGGCTGATGCGTGGACGAAGTTTGTCGGGGGTGATGCCGGTGACCTCGGCATTGAAAAGCTGAATTCCACCCTGGTGGTTGAGCATGGGGATTACGGCGAGAGTGAAAAGAATAATTCCCATACCGCCAATCCAGTTCATAATGGCTCGCCACATCAGTGTGCTGTGCGAGGCGCTCTCCACATCGGTCATCACCGATGCTCCGGTAGTGGTGAAGCCCGACACTGCCTCAAAGAATGCGTCGGTGACGTTATCGAGTGCTCCATCGAGCAGGAATGGCAACATTCCGAATAGTGAGAAGAAGAACCAGATGCTCGCCGTGAGCAGAAGCCCCTCGCGGCGGTGCATTTCGGTGTTGCGCGGATGTATGCCGAATGTCATCAGAGTACCTGAACCGAGAGTGACAAGCACGGCAATCAGGAATGCTTCGACCGATTCCATTTCATCGTAGACCAGTCCTACAATGAGAGGCACAGCCATAAATACAGCCTCAATCATAAGCAGCCACCCCATCATGCGGAGCACCACAGGAATGTTTATGTTAGCGCGTCGGCGTACCATATCAGTTGAAAAGTTTTTCGATTTTATGAATAGCCCCCGACAGGCAGAAAACTACCACATGGTCACCCGGCTGTATGCGCGTGTTGCCCTGCACAAGTTTTCCCACGCCGTTTCGCACCAGCCCGGCAATTGTCATGTCGTGCGACAGGTGCAGGTCTTTCACGTCAGCGCGAGTTATGCGCGACCCCTCTTTTGCCACGAGTTCAGCCACTTCGGCATCGGCAAGTGCAAGGCACTTGGCATTCGACTGGTCGCTGTCGAGCAGAATCTGGAATATGTGGCTTGATGCAAGCAATTTCTTGTTGATGACCTTGCCAATGTTGAGGCTCTCCGCTTCGGCAATGAACTGAATGTTCTCTACCTCGGCAATGGTCTTCTTCATGCCATACTCCTTGGCAGTGAGGCACGCGAGTATGTTTGTCTCAGAGCTGTCGGTCAGTGCGATGAAGGCGTTGTGCTCCTCTACACCCTCGTCGTGCAGCAGGTCGATGTCGCGTGCATCGCCGTGCACTATGTTGCAGTCGGGCAGCTTTTCGGCGAGCTTGTGGCACTTTTCGAGGTCGCTCTCGATGATCTTTATCTTGTAGCGGTCGCCAACGAGCCGTGCAAGCTGAATTGCAATACGACTGCCGCCCATAATCATTACGCGGCGCACGGTGTTCTCAGCTTTGCCGCAAATAGTGCGCAGCTCGTCTACGTAGTCGGAAGTAGTGGCGATGTAGGCTATGTCACCGCTGCAAATTTCATCGTTACCACCGGGAATCACCGTTTCATATTTGTGCTTGATGGCTGAGATGTGGAGCTTGCTCGAAAGGCTGTATAGCTCTTTGAGCTTCTTTCCGACGAGAGCCGAAGTTTCACGCAGCTTCACGCCTACCACTATGAGCTGCCCATCACACAGCTCAAACCAGTTGCGCACCCAAGTTCGCTCAAGTGCTGTGATAATCTCCTCGGCGGCAAGGTATTCGGGATAAATAAGGAAGTCAACGCCGTGTGACTCAAAGAATGGGCAGTTATCTTCGTGCAGAAACTCGTAGTTGTCGATTCGCGCCACGGTCTTTTTTGCTCCAAGACTTTTTGCAATGGCACACGATGTGACATTTCGCGTCTCGAAGGGAGTTACGGCAATAAACAGGTCGGCACGTCCCACCTGTGCATCGCGCAGTGTGGAGAACGATGTGGGGCTGCCTATGTGTGTGAGCAGGTTGTAGTTGTCGAGGTTGATGAGCTTTCGCTCATCGCTGTCGATAACGATGATGTCCTGGTTCTCTTTCGACAAGAGTTTTGCCAAATGCGACCCAACTTCACCTGCTCCGGCTATTACGTTTTCAATTCTTTCTGAATAACTAGTTCTTTAATTGGGGCAGCTATCCTGGCGTTGTCCATGCCGCACAGCTTGCGTAGCTGCGCCACAGAGCCTTGGGCGACAAAGCTGTCGGGAATGCCGATGCGGTGCACCTGCACGTGGTTATGAGAGTTGTCGTTGAGCCACTCCATTACCGCAGAGCCGAGACCGCCACACACTGTGCCGTCTTCTACGGTGACGACATGTGAGAAGCGGTTGCTCACTTCGCGCAAAATCTCCTCGTCGAGCGGCTTCAGGAACACCATGTCGTAGTGTGCCACTCTGATGCCCTCGTCGGCAAGCGATTTCACCACTTTCTGCACATCGTTGCCCATCGGGCCGATTGAGAGCACTGCCACCTTTGCGTCGCCATCGGAGAGTCGGCGGCCGCGTCCTATAGGCAGTTCGTGCATGTCATTGCGCCACTCGGGCAGTACGCCGCTGCCACGCGGATAGCGTATTGCCATAGGACCTTCGCTGCGAAGCTGTGCAGTGTACATCAAGTCGCGAAGCCAGTGCTCGTCAATAGGCGAAGCCACTGTCATATTTGGTATGCTGCGCAAGTATGCCATGTCGAATGCACCGTGGTGCGTCACACCGTCTTCACCCACAAGTCCGGCACGGTCGATGCAGAAAGTCACCGGGAGGTTCTGAATAGCAACGTCGTGTATTATTTCATCGTAGGCGCGTTGCAGGAATGTGGAATAGATGCAGCAGAAGGGTAGAAGTCCATCTTTTGCCATGCCGCCTGAGAGCGTCACAGCGTGTCCTTCAGCAATTCCCACGTCGAATGCACGCTCGGGTATTTCACTGAGCATGTAGCACATGGAGCACCCTGTGGGCATCGCTGCGGTGATTCCCACTATTTTCTTATTTGTGCGTGCAAGTTCCACAAGAGTATGACCGAACACATCTTGGAATTTGGGCGGCTTTCCGGTGGAGTCGCTTGTGATGCGCTCGCCGGTTAACTTATTGAATTTTCCCGGTGCATGCCATGTGGCAGGGTCGTCCTCGGCAGGCTTGTAGCCTTTGCCCTTGCGGGTGCGCAGATGCAGAATCTTCGGACCGTTCATGTCCTTTATGTCGCGTAGTACGCGCACAATTTCAGCCACGTTGTGACCGTCAAACGGGCCAAAGTAGCGAATGTTCAACCCTTCGAATATGTTTTGCTGGCTCGAAATCAGAGCCTTAAGGCTGTTGTTGAAGCGCAGAATCGCACCCTTGTTGCGCTCATTCACCAGATTGTGGAGGCGCAGGAACTTATAGGCCTTGTAGCGGAAGTCGTTGTAGCGTTTTGATGTGGTGAGGTGAGCCATGTATTCGCCCAAAGCACCCACATTCTCATCAATAGCCATGTCGTTGTCGTTGAGAATGATGAGCATGTTGCTATTGTTGATTGAGGCATTGTTGAGCCCCTCAAAGGCAAGTCCACCACTGATTGATGCGTCGCCGATGACAGCCACCACATTGCGCGGTGTGGCATCGTGGTTCACCTGTGTGGCGATAGCCATGCCAAGGGCAGCCGAGATGGAATTGGAGGCGTGTCCGGCAGTGAATGTGTCGTATTCGCTCTCCTTGGGATTTGGGAATCCGCTCAATCCGCCGAATTTGCGGTTGGTTTCAAATCGGTCGCGGCGGCCGGTGAGAATCTTGTGGCTGTAAGCCTGGTGACCCACGTCCCACACGATGCGGTCGTAGGGCGTATTGAACACGTAGTGCAGAGCAACGGTTATTTCCACCGTACCCATGCTTGAGGCGAAATGCCCAGGATTCTGTGAGAGTACGTCGATAATGAATTTGCGCAGCTCGGCACACACCGCAGGCAGTTGTTCCACGGGCAGACGCCGTAAGTCCGCCGGGTCGTCGATGTGCGCCAGCAGCGGATATTCATTTATAATATGTTGGTTGTCCGACACTTTACAACTTGTTTTTTATTGCGTTACACAATGTGATGGGGCTGTATTGCAGGAGTGCCATAAGTGGCTCAGAGTGCACACGACCCCTATTTAATGCAAATTTAGTTATTTTTTTAGATATTTCTTGTATAGAGGTACAAAAACTATGATTCCTGAAGCAATAATTGTGAAAATCACCATGAAATCAATTCGAGGAGAGCGCGTAATCAGCAGCCAGCACAATGCGAGCCACAGTGCCGCAATGAATCCGAAGCGTATTTTGTTACCTGTTGTCATAACCATGAAGCATTTTAAGATTGTCAATAAAGTGCCGACACGATTCGTGCGGCAGGAGAGAGCTTCTTCTGGCGTGTACCAAGCTGAAGCCACTCGCCGCTAATGCCTATCACGAAGCCGTGGGTGAAGATTTGTGTATTGAGGTTGTGCACCCAACTGGTTTCAATCAGGTTGCGATAGCCTATTCGCAGCACCGACTTGCCTAAGTGCATATCGGCTGTGACAAGGTTTTCCATATCGAATCTGTTGCCCCACCAGCCCACGTTCACCAGCCCCTTAGTGTTGCCGAGATACACCTCATAGAATGCTTCGCCGTAGTCGAGCGAGAAGAATGCGCCTATAGTGGGAAACGACGCCGGGAAGCGCAGCGTAACCGGCAGCCCCCACAGGGAGGGGGGGTAAGACCCCCGAGCCG
>CAMFSS010000151.1 GCA_945983195.1 uncultured Prevotellaceae bacterium
TGCTGGACAAACGGGGCCCACACCATCCATGTCCAGGCGTCCTATAACGAAACATTCCCGGCGGCACTGGCGGATGAAGACACGGTTCCCTACGGCAGCGCTCAGGTACAGATGGATCAGCCGATGCTGACCCTGTCGGGAGACCTTGTTTCCTACGGAGACCGCAAGCTGATGGACCTGACCATCACCAATGAATCCACAGTACCGGTGAAGTTCGCTGATCTCAAGCTGATGCAGATCGCCTATGATGGGGACGGTGAACCGGATTCCAGCGAAACACCCCAGCTCGTGCTGGATTTCTCCGCACTGGGCAGCGACAGGCAGCTGACAGACAGCAACGACCTGGGCGACAATCAATGGAGCGAGCATAGATACACAACCACGCTGGATGTGACGGCAGCCATGGCAGACCACCGCTATCTGCTGCTGTACCTCACCACCGATGCGGATGGCGGCACCGACAGCGTAACAGCCCATGGCACCCTGATGCTGGAAAACCCGGACAAGGACCCGGCCTTCCAGCACATCGGCACCGAGGTGGCCCGCCCCCTCACCGGCACCACTGCCGGAGATAAGGGTCTGATTCAGGGCGCCTCCACCGCCCTGACCGCGGCCGCGGCGGCCGGGATCCGGGGTGCGGGCGGGGGGGCCGGGCTCTGGTCTCCGCGGCCCCCTGGGGGCGCCGCGAACTGCGGCCGCGGAGCGTGATGCTGTGGAAATAGACTCTGAAGCCTGCCAGGAGGCACGACAGAATTTTGAGGCATCGCCATGGAGCGGGCGGCTGAAGGTGATACAGGGAGATTTCATAGAGATGGCTGCTGAAGCCTCAGAGAGTGGCTCATGCGGCTATTCATGCGGCTCATTGGGAGTGGGGGAGTATGACCTGATAGTGTCGAATCCGCCGTATTTCACCGAGGACACCACATCGGGCGACCGCAGGCGTGCTACGGCACGGCACACGAGTGTGGCACTCACTTATAGTGCGTTGATCAAGGGTGCGTGCCGATTGCTTGCCGAAGAAGGCAGGCTTTGCCTCATCAGCCCGGTGGAGCGCGAGGCGGAAATAGTGGCGGCATCGGCAGCGTGCGGCATGAGAGTGGCAAGAAAACTTACCGTGTATCCAAAGCCGGGAGCGGCGGCAAAACGCATCATGTGGGAACTTGGCAGAACGGGCGACTTTGAGGCACAGGAGGGCGAATTGACGATTGAAACCGTAGTGCACAACGACTATACTCCCGACTACATTGCCCTAACACGTGACTTCTACCTGAAGATGTGAAGAATCAGGCAAAAAATGCGCAAAAATTTCAAATATATTACTTTTTAATGCTAAAAAGGGTGGGCGCCATGACGAGAAGCACAATGCCAAGAATGTGGCTGACGGCACAATCCGCGTACCCAACCAAGGCGACTGGGCAGCCGACAGTCATGTGACCTTCCGGGGGCTAAAGGACAGATGCAAAATAATGGGAGGCTACGCCGCTTGATTCAGCGCGTAGCCTCCCTGCTATTTTATTCCTTGTGGAAGTGTTTACTTCTTGATGAGGCGAAGCTCAGTGTTCTTGGTCATGAACGGAGCACCTACGTTGAGCTTTCCTGCCGGAGTTTTCACCTCAGTGAGTTTGGTGTAAATCTTCTTTGAAGCAGGAGCACTCTCAGTGAGTGTGTAATCGCTGATTGCATCAGCACTGCCGGTGTAGTTGAAAGTGAAATGTTTGCCATTCTCAGTTTCAATGTCACCTACAAAAGTGATTTTGTTTCCTTCGACTGAAACATTGACAGTACCGCCGGTTGCAAATCCGTATTTGTTGACCTGGTAACCATTCTCGTCGTAGAATGACAAATTGGTACCCATTGGGAACATCATGCCATAATATTCGTAGAGTGTGCCTGAGAGGAATTTGCCCGGCTCGTATGGACCATTAATCACATCAGCTATTTCGTATTCACCGGCAATCTTGCTTATATCCATGTGCTGAGTATACTCGGTGAGCAGGCTCAAGTTGACAACCTCACCGGCACCAACTACATAGCCATCTTCATCAATCGGAGTGTTGAACAATGCCAGTGTGTACATGCCATAAGTGCCGTAGTAGTCGGTCTCGTAGCGACCACCCATACCATTTACTTCGATATTCATGTCATCTGAAAGCATTTTGTAAGCCTTCGGGTCCTGATTGTCGTATTCAACTGTGCCATTGTAGGTGATGTGAATGTTCTGGACGTTTCCAAGAAGCTCAACAGGCTCAGCAAAGCCGCCCTTGAAGTCGAATGAAGCAGTTCCGTCGGCAGCATACGATACATTCAATGCACCGTGGCTCATAGGAATCTGATAGCCTTGAGGCACACCATCTTCAAATCCGGTGCACAACAGAACACAGAACCAAGAGTCGCCCAAATAGAGTGAGTAGTCTTCAAAAGACTTGTTTGCCTCGTATCTGCCGGCAGCAAGGTTGCAGTTTACAGCACTGTTGACAGGGTTAGGGGCGATAGGATATACGCGGAGAACCATTTGTCCAACCTCAGTGGGCAGACCAGCATTCATAGGCTTGTCGCTGAAACGGAGTACATACTGGCGGCTACCGTAGAAGATAGAAGTAGCGTATGCAGCTTCCTGCTCAAAATCGTAAGTAACAGGGTCGGTGAATGTGATAGAATCGAGCTGGCTGTATTCGATCTCTTTCACTTCACCCGCCTTGAGGAGGATAAGGGCACTGCGAGATTGTGCAAATCCTATAGTAGAAGCAAGCAACATGGCTGCCAAAAGTAAATTCTTCTTCATGATTGATGATGTTTTTTGTTTGTAATAAAAAATTAGTTGATAAATGAGAGATTATTTCTTGATTTTTGCAGTCTTGTTTCCGATTCTGACTACATAGATTCCGCTTGGCAATGCCGAAATGTCGACCTGCTGTCCGCACCACTTGTCGTTACGCTGCACAAGGGCACCATTAGTTCCAAAAATCTCAAGGCGTGTAGCGTCGGTGCTGTCCCAACCTTTAACCATAAGGCTGTTGCCGTCGCGCGGCACAAAAACTGTGATTTTCGACACTTTGTCGGTCTTTAGAGCTTCAACAGCCGAAGGAGTTCCTTCACCGAACACGATTGACTTGATTTCGTCGATAGCATAGGTGGTTCCTTCGGAGTCGCTGCTGACGATGTTGAGTGCACTATCATCAAAAGCGATTTTTGTGATAGCATCAACATCATAGCCGGTAGATCCCCCAGATGTCGTCGTTACAGTCACCACATCGGTAGCAAACGCACCGCTTGAAAACAGCAACGACGAGGTTAATGCGATTAGTTGATTCTTTTTCATAAAATTTTTGTTAGTTATTTATTTAGTTAAATCGGTTGCAAATATATGTACAAAAATTCAATAAACAAAAGAAAAAGTGAGAAAAATGGAAACGGTAGGGGTGAAAAGTGACAAATTGACATTGATTTTGCGCTGTTTCTGTCGATTTGAAACTTGGTGCGAGTGAGCTCGATTTGGTAGAAGCAGGAAAAGCGGCAGCTCCGTATGAACTGCCGCTTTTTAGCGTTATTAGGTGAAACTTGACCTATTCGAATGCTTCGCTGCTTGGCAATATGCCTACTATGGCAGGCGAATTTCAGGTTTCACCGTAGGGGTGGGAAAAGGGAGATTATAGGTTGTTCTCCTTCTCTTTGGCGAGGTTGCGATATACGAGCTTGTGGTCCTCGTACTCCTGTGTAGCAATAAGAACAGGCTTTGGCAATTTCTCGTAGTAGCGGGAAATTTCAATCTGCTCGCGGTTCTCAGAGATTTCCTCCAGGTTGTCGTTCATCGAAGCAAACTCCTGGAGCTTTTTCTCAAGGTCGTGCTTCATTTCAACGGCAATCTGGTTTGCGCGCTTGGCAATGATACACACAGTTTCATACACATTACCGGTTTCCTCCGACAACTTAATCATGTCGCGAGTGACAGTGTTGAGCGGTGCGTTTGATTTCTTGTAGTCCATCTTTCAATTAATCTCCTCTTATATATTAAAAATTACACGTGTATATATTAATCTTTCACATATTTGCTTGCAATCTTGAAGATGTTGTCGGCCTCTTCGCGATTATCGCTTTCGGGATAGTCATTGATGAATGAGTAATACTCATCAATAACGTCGCGGAAGCGTTCTACCTTCTTCTCTTCGACGCTTTGTGCAGCCTCTTGGTAGCGAGCCTTCAAGATAAGCATTTCGAGCTGTTCCTTATATTTGCTGTAAGGATAGTCCTTGATTGCATTTTTTGCAACGATTACAGCCGACTCATAGTTGTTGCCGAGATAGTTGCCCAGGTTGTAATAGAGCTGAGCATTCTGTAGCTCCTTGAAGAAGAGTTTGTCTTGAAGCTCAAAGATTGCATTCTGGGCAATCGACACCTTGTCGCTTTTAGGGAAATAGTCGAGGAAGCCCTGAAGTTCCTCAATAGCCTTGTAGGTGTCGGTCTGGTCGAGCTGCGACTCAGGTGAGTCGAGGTAGTAACCGTATCCGGCATAGAATCGGGCAAGCTCGGTGTACTGTCCTTTCGGATAATTCACATAGTAGGATTTGAAGTAGGCACCTGAATTGATGTAGTCCTTGTTTTCGTAGTAGCTTAGAGCGAGCAGATAGAGCGATTCCTCGGCTTTGTCGGTACCCTTGAACACGGGGATAAGGTCGGTGAGAATAGTGTAGGCCTGTGCATACTTACGCTTCTCAAAAGCTTTCTTGGCGTATTCAAATTTATAGTTGTAGTCAGTGCTCTTGAGCACCTTGTTGTATTCGCTGCAACTTGACAGTATCACCGACGCGATGAGGATAATAAGAAAACGTTGTGCCATAAAATCCATTTTACATTCAGTGTGCAAAGTTACGGATTAATCCTAATATGGCAAAATGCTGAGTGAAAAATAATGCTAATCATTTACGAATTATTGTAATAAAAAAGCTGAAACCGGGCTTTTGAATGCAATATTTCATATTTTGGCAAATTTTCTGAAACATTTGTCATAAATATCGGATAAATAGAGTAACTATAAAAGAAAGAATCGCTCTCCAGCACACATACCCAAAAACACCGAAGAGAGCAAAAATATACACAATGAATATGTAAACCCTAAAGAAAAAACGAATTGTTATGAAATCAGGATTAAAAGTGGCAATGGCTGCGGCCATGTTACTTTCCGGAACTGTGCTGACGACCACATCATGCACCGGCGACAGGAAAGGCAGGCAGGCGGGCGACGGCAATGGAACGGCAGAGAGTGCCGAAGTGGTGAAGTGGAAGGTTGATGCCTGCGGACTTGTACATTCCGGTGAGCTTGCCAAGGCACAGCAACTGATGGATTCGCTAAGCGATGCCGAAAAGGAGGCACACGCGATTGAGATAGATTCGCTCCGCGAGATAATAGAGCGCATACGCACCGATTTCAGCCTAACGCCTGAAGAGGGAGAGGAGAAAGTGCGTGAGATAGTGCCCGAAGCTGATGCCGAGCTGATTGCCGAGTGGAAAAGCAAGCGATACATAGAAACTATGACCATCGACGGACAGGAGATGTGGTTCAGGAAGGCAGTAAGGAATCTGCGCCTAATCGACGTGGAGGATTTCGGACTCTACAACAAACTCGATAATCGCGGTGTCGAGGAGGAGTACACAGGATATTTCACCGACATGATGAAGTGCGCCCCCGATGAGCGAGGAACACGCAACTGGCACGCCGTGAAGATAACCTTCACACTCGACGTGAAGGCTGATGCCGTTCCGGCAGGCGAAACAGTGCGTGTGTGGCTGCCATTCCCATTCGATAACGGACGCCAGCGCAATATCCGACTGCTGACAACCTCGCACAAGCCCACAATGTCGGAGGGCAGCGTGCACCACACTGTGTATATGGAAGCCACCGCCGAGGCAGGCAAGCCGACGCACTTCGCTAAGGAACTCAGCTATGAACTAAGCGCCCAAA
>CAMFSS010000152.1 GCA_945983195.1 uncultured Prevotellaceae bacterium
GCATTTCGCTACGCGCAAGCGGCGAGTGAGCCAATTGGTCGATTTGGCGGATTGTGCTGTCGAAAAGTCCGCCGATATTCGCCACCACAATTTTGCGGCGGGAATCGGTATTCACCACAAGCTGCGAGAGGGTGCTCAGCCACTCGTCGATAGTGCCAAGTCCTCCCGGAAGCACCACGAAGGCATCAGCGCCATCAATCATTGCGGCTTTGCGGTCGCTCAGATTGGCACTTTCCACAAGTTCATCTACGAGAGGGTCGGCGCGGTAGGTGAAGCAGTGGGGGACAATCCCGGTGATTCGCGCACCGGCATCGTGTGCAGCCTGTGCCACGGTGTGCATAAGCCCGGCATTCACGCCACCATAGATGAGAGAGTGACCACCTGAGCCAATCCATCGGCCAACGGCCTCGGCTACTGCTGTGTATTCATCGGGCAGCCCTGTGCGCGATGAGCAATAAACGGCAATTTTCATATTCGCATATATAATATATCGGAAGATTATGCTTCGTGCTGCAAAAGTAAGCATTCTCCGCAACATTTTTGGCAAAGCCTGCCGTAAAAAAGCGTAAATGCGCTGCAAATGGTGCCACAGGCGAAGACGCAAAGCACTGAATGACCGCTTTTTTGTGGAAAATAGCAATGGGCAAATATGAAAATGACACAAAAATTTGTGAGTAAAAATGAAAAGTAGTATCTTTGCGTGCTTTATCTTGTGCAAAAAGAGAATATCTCGGCTTTCCGACGGCTCAGCCGCGGGTTGACAAGGCGGAGGTCTTCGGCTTTTTTATTGGGAGAAAGCGGCTTTACACCCGTGCCAAAGCCGGGCACACTTGCAAGGAGGGTGCGGGGAATTGCAGAATTGCGACAATTATTACACGAGTTTGAAAAATATAACAAAAACTTAAATACTTAAATGGCAGCTTTAGAGAAAATTAGAAGTAAAGCAGTTTTCCTGACGGTCATTATCGGTGTTGCCCTCTTGGCATTCATTATGGGCGACTTCCTCACCTCAGGCAGAACGTTCTTCGGCGACGGTAACACTATCGCTAAAGTAGGTGACGAGAAAATCGACGCAATCGTGTTCCAGCGCCGCTACGAGAAAGTGTACGCACAGTATCAGGACCGCGGACAGAGCGTCGACGGCTCAGTGATTCAAAACCAAGTGCTCAACCAGATGATGGGCGAAATTCTCCTCGACTCGGAGATTGAGGCTCTCGGCATCTATGTGACCGATGAGGAGCTTACAAACGCCATGACAGGCGCAAACGCCCGCCCGCAAATCATGCAATTTGCACGCCAAATGGGCGCTGAGTCGCCCGACCAGTTGCATGACATGCTTTTCAACCCCGCAAAATACGGACTCCCCGAGGACCAGGTGGCTAAATTCCGCGAAAACTGGATTGACTTGGAGAAGGACATTGAGCGCAGCCTTAAATATGAGAAGCTCCAGAACCTCATTGCCGGAACTCTCCAGGCCAACGACCTCGACCGCAAGGAGCTGTGGGAGGAGAACGCCACAGTGAACACAATAAACTATGTGAAGCAAGACTTCGCCACTCTCACCGACAGTGAGTATGAGCCTACTGATGCCGACCTCAAGAAGGCATACAACGACCTCAAGGCTCAGTTTAAGCTCGACACCGAGATGCGTCAGGCTCACATCATTGCTGTTGACATCGCTCCTTCTACTGTAGACCTCAACACAGCAAAGGACATGATCGACAGCACCTACGCTGCTCTGCTCAACGCTCCCGGCATCGACATGATACGCAACAACAGCGACCTCGTAATCAACGAAATGAGCGTGCGTGCAAGCGACATCCGCGACACTGAAGTGAAAGACTTCATCACTGCCGCCGAAGTAGGTGCAGTGAAGACTCCGAAGTTTGCTTCAAATGTCTACACCATCGTGAAGGTTAACGGCAAGAAGATGGAGGTTGACTCAGTGAAGCTCAACGTGATGATGGTTCAGGGCGACAAGAAGCTCCAGGACAGCATCAAGGTCCAGCTTAACGCCGGTGTTTCGTTTGCTGAAATTCAGAAGAACAAGTCGGCACAGGGTCAGGAAGGCGTATGGCAAGTGCTCTTGCAGGCTCCCGACTCAATCAAGAGCAAGATTTTCAATGGCGGCGACGGCTACTTCGCACTCCAGGAGAACAACCAGATGGCTTACTTCTGCAAAGTGATCGAGAAGAAAGCTCCTAAGATGGTGTATGACATCGCCAACATTTCCTACACTGTGTATCCGAGCACAAAGACTATCGAGGATCTCACCACAGGTCTTCAGAACTTCATCAACACCAACAACACTTCAGAGCTTTTCGCAGCCAACGCAGCTAAGGCAGGCTACAACGCACTGCCGGTTAACGTCACTGCCGAGGATCCGCAAATCAACAACATCGACGGCTCTCGCAAGTGCGTGAAGTGGCTCTTCGAGGTTTCGGAAGGCAGCGTATCACCAATCGAGAAGCTCAGCGACAAGATGGTGACAGTGGCTCTCGACAAAATCAACGAAGAGGGCTATCTCGGAATGGACAACAGCCTCGTAAAGACTCAGGTTGCTGCCAAGGCTCGCAACGAGAAGAAGGCTGAGGCTCTCCTCGCCAAGTACGACGGCAAGGCAAAAGACCTCAACGGCTTCGCTACTCTCATGAACGCAAAGGTCGACACCACTCAGGTTACTTTCGGACAGATGTTCATCGCCAAGATTGGCGTGGGTGAGTCTGACCTCACTGCTCGTGTGGCAACTGCCAAGCTCAACGACGTTGTAGGTCCGGTGAAGGGCAACAACGGTGTGTACGTATTCCAGGTGGTTAAGCAAGACCGCACCGAGCGCACTCCGACAACTGAGGAGGGCGACCGCCGATTCGCAATGTCGCGTGGAAGCAACGCTGTGATGAACCACGCTCTCGACATTCTCCGCAATGCCACTACCGTAGAAAACAAGATGATCAAGTTCTTCTAAATCACCAAATGGCAGGCACATCGCTGCCACGGTGACGACGAAAACCCAATAACGCACAATGCGAGGGTGAATCAACAATGGATTGATTCACCCTCGCTCGTTTTATCCATTCAATGCAACCCTTGTCTACCTTTAGGAAATTTTTATATTATTGTAACACTTTATTCCATAAATATTTAATATCTTTGCATAAGATAAGCTGCATCTCGGCATAACGCTCAAGTAAGCTTGGCGCATCTGCTCTCGATTTGCACTCAAATGTTTTATATGAATATTTTAACCTCTAAACAACGATTTGTTGACACTCTATATTATTAACTAAAATACAAATTATTATGAAAAAATTTTTACTCTCAATGATGGCATTGTTTGCAGTGACAATGGCTGCAACTGCCGGTGAAGTTACAATTACACAAGATGCAGCCACTATGACGTGGACTGCTGGAACAGATGACACCTACGGTCAAGGATTTAGCACTACTGCCGAAGGATTCAATCTTGGATTGTGGAAAAACAAATCAACAAGCGAAATTGTAGAACCTGCTAAAGAAATCAGAGTTTACAAGAATGCTGTTCTTGTGATTGAAGCAGTAAGCGGTGAAGCCATTACTAAAGTTGTAATAACAACTACTACAACTAAATATGCGGTCGATATGACAGCAAATGGTGTTGCAAATGGAGCTGTTGCCGATACCAATGCAAAAACAGTAACATGGTCGGGCAATACTAACAAGTTGGTTTTAGAGGCAACTGTAGGTCAAGTTCGCGTTACGTCACTCGTTATCACATACGGTGAGGCAGAACCGGTCAGCCAGGTTGAGAAGCCGGTTCTTTCGTTGAAGCCGGGTACTTTCTATGGTCCGATTGAGCTTACTTGCACCACTGCAACTGAAGGAGCTACAATTCTGTTCTCAAAGGACGGTGGCGAAACTTATAACGAGTACACAGCACCTATCGCTATCGGCACAAGCTGCGAGGTCGACGTTTATGCCGTTAAAGATGGACTCGAAGACAGCGAGCATGTTACTGCCCAGTACACCATCACTAAGCCTTACGACGTTGCCAGTATCGCAGAGGCTGTAGCAGAGGCTGCAAACAACACAGTAGTTAAATTTGTAAAGCCTGTAACTTGTGTGTTCCAGTATGGAAGCTACACCTACGTTAAGGACGAGACCGGCTCGACACTCATCTATGGCAGCGGACTTCCAACTTACACAAACGGAAGCGTAATTCCTGGCGGTTTCTTCGGCAAGATGACTATTTATAACAACCTTGTTGAGTTCACCACCGAAATCGTTAAGAATGAATACTACACCACAGCATCATTCGCTGAGTCAACTGAAACAGTTGAACCGATCAAGCCAACTGACGTTAAGATTGCCGACATCACCACCGACATGATGAACCAATACATCGTGTTATCGAATGTTACATTCGATGCTGAAACCAATACTCTCGTTGACGGCGATAATTCAATTGCAATCTACGACCGCAAGTTCTGCTCACTTCCTGAAACAGGCACTTACGACGTAATCTGCGTAGTTTCGGTTTTCAAAACAACACTGCAAGTTTACCCAATTGAGTTCGCTCTTGCCGGCACAGTAGGTGCTGAACTTATCAACGCTACTGAGATCGATGACAATGCTCCGGTTTACAACCTCCTCGGTCAGCCCGTTAGCCGCGACACCAAGAACCAGATTCTTGTGAAGAATGGCAAGAAGTTTATCAACAAGTAATCACACCACCACTTGTGACAATCAATATCAAAGAAGGCTCCTCAAAAGGGAGCCTTCTTAGGTTGAAAAATATCAACAAAATTCGCGGTAATTGCGCAAAAAACGCGACATCGCAATTAATTTTCATATTTGTTACGGCACTATCAATAAAAATGCCTAACTTTGCATAAATTTGGCTGCATTCGGCATAACGCTCAAGCAAGCTTGGCGATTCTGCCCTCAAATTGCACTAACTTTGCACTTGTCTTACTAATTGACAATCTATTTATTAATCAATTATACAATACAAGATTATGAAAAAAACTCTACGCATTTCACTCGTTGCACTTTTTGCAACACTCTGCAATGTAGCATTTGCCGCCGACATTATTTGGTCGGAAGATTTCAGCAGCTATGCAAAAAATGACGTTCCCGCCGGTGGCGAATTTAGCTATGTTTGTGTCGGTTCGGGCACTAAAATCTATAACGAAAATCTCGCAGGAGGTGAAGTTCCTGAGCTTCTCATTGGCAAAAGCGGAGGCTCATTTTCAGTCACAATCCCTATGAACGGCAAATCAGGCGAAATGACACTTGCCTTCAAGGCAAACTATGACCGCATCACAGTGACAGCAGTTGATGCTACTCTTGGTGATAAAGTTGTTAGCGGAAACGACTACATGTATCCCATCACAGTGGCTGCCGGAGTTGAAGAAGTCACTCTCACATTCACCAATTCCACTAGTAGCAACGTGCGCTTCGATAATGCACGCCTATTCCAAGGCGAGGCAAAGAAGCCTGCCGGACTTTCTTGGGGTACTGCATCACGCGATGTAACCATCGGCTCTGAGGACAACAAATTCCCGACCCTCACCAACGCCAACAATCTTCCCATCGTCTACAGCAGCGACAATACTGAGGTTGCCACTATCGACGCTGAAGGCAACATCACTCTCGTAGCAGCAGGCTCAACCAACATTTCGGCTTCTTTTGAGGGTAACGATGAGTTTGAAGCATCTACCGTTTCCTACAAGCTCAACGTGAAGGCTCCTGCCGACCCGTCGGAGGACATCAGCAACACACCTGAGACCGCCTACACCGTAGCTCGCGCCCTTGAGCTTATAACTGAGGGCAAAGGACTCGACTCGAAGGTGTATGTGAAGGGATACATCACCGATATCAAAGAGGTTTCTACCAACTATGGCAACGCCACATATTCACTCAACGACGAGAATGAGTATAACTCCAAAAC
>CAMFSS010000153.1 GCA_945983195.1 uncultured Prevotellaceae bacterium
GCCATACGCACACCGTGCGGAGCCGCTCGTCGCACTCCGAAGCCACAAATTCGGCAGTCACCTTGTTGTCGAGGTGCCCGTTGGCAGCGCGGATGCGGTTTTTCAGATATTCGGGATACTTGCCTCCGTCGAGCATGGCAGCGTCGTAGTTAGCCTCAATCATCAGGTAGTCGGCTTGCGTCATGTAGAAGCGCGCACGGTCGGTAATGCAGCCAAGGTCGGTGGCAATGGCAAACCGCTGTGAGCCATATTCCACGAAGAACCCGGCATTGTCGGTACCGTCGTGCGACACGTCGAATGCCGTGAACTGCATTCCGGCAAGCGTAAAAGGAATCTCCTTGAATATCGCCACATGCACCTCCTTCAGCCTGCGCGAAATGCTGTGACGACGGAAAATGCCGTTGAGCACACGCGGAGTGCAGAAGATGTGAATATGCTTGTTGTGCCGTGCTATGGAGTAGGCGTAGCGCACATGGTCGCCGTGGTCGTGGGTGAGAATTACGCCCTTCACCATATCGGGGGTTATGCCATTGGCGGCAAGTGCCTTAAACACCTTTTCGCCGTCGATTCCGGCATCAATCAGCACACCCTGTGTTTCGGTGCCCACATACGAGCAATTGCCGCTGCTGCCGCTGCCGAAACTGATGAAGCGCATTGTCTGAACGCCCTGTGTGGCAGCGTTGATGTGCTGCAATGTGCGCGCATATATTTTTTCTTGTAGGGCATGTCGAGAGTTATTTATGCAGAATGAAAATAGTGTGAATTTTGTCGTAGTCGTATTTCATGTGCCCCCATTGTTCGATGGTGCGCGTGAGAATCTTCTCGTTCTTTCCGGTGATGTCGCTTGCTACGCACAGTCGCAGCGTCTTTGGCAGCGTCTTCACCATTTCGGCTATTAGCCGGTTGTTGCGGTAGGGGGTCTCTATGAAAATCTGTGTTTGGTCGAGGCGGCGTATATTCGCCTCCATGTCCTTGAATTTGCGTGCACGCTCGGTGGCATCAATCGGCAAATATCCGCAGAATGCGAAGCTCTGTCCGTTGAATCCCGAACCCATAAGTGACATTATGATGCTCGACGGACCCACAAGCGGCACCACGCGCAGATTCTCGCGCTGTGCTATTGCCACCACATCGGCTCCTGGGTCGGCAATTGCCGGACAACCGGCCTCCGAAATCACGCCCATCGGGCAGCCGTCTTTCAGCGGTTGCAGAAACGTGGCAATCTCTTCGGTGCGTGTATGACCGTTGAGGGTGAAGAAAGTGAGGGAGTCAATGTCGATGTCGCGGTCGCACTTTTTGAGGAATCGGCGTGCCGAACGCACATTCTCCACGATGAAGTGCTTTATTTCGCGCACAATGGCTGTGTTGGCACTCGGCAGTACAGCGTCGGTGTCGACATCGCTCAATGGCACAGGAATAAGATATAAAGCTGTTTCAATCATCGCGTCAATAATTTGTGTGGCTTGCGCAGTGGCGAAGCCTTTCGGTAGTGCAAAATTACAACAATTTCGTGAAACCCCCAACACCACACCGTAATTTCCCGTCACAATATGCCGATAATTTGCTGTGCGTGTTGCAGCCATGCAGGGTGCTGTCCGGGTGGCTGCTCAGGTGCTGCTGCACTTTTTTGGCATATTTTTATGGCATGTGGGTGTTGGTTTCCGCAGGATTATGCTTAAATTTGCATTGCCATTGTGATGCACCGACGCATCATGGGGCAACTATTCTACTGAATTATGGACACTTCACTCTACATCATCTCGCAAGAGGCTACGGCTCTCGATGCGCTCCGACAGCTCAATGACTTGTCGGGCAAAGCTATGACCCTTTTTGCTACCGACGATGCCGGCCGGTTGGTTGGCACTCTCACCGATGGCGACATTCGCCGCAGTCTGATTGCCGGAGCTCAGCTCAGCACCCATGTGAGCGAAATAATGCACCGCAATTTTGCTGCTTTCCGCAGCGAAGTGCCGCAGATTGCCGAGATTCGCGACATTCGTGCCAGGCGCATTGCCCTGGTGCCGCATCTAAATGCCGACGGCACCCTGCGCCGACTCTACGACTTCTCGGTGTTTCACTCGATTCTTCCCATCGACGCTGTGCTGATGGCAGGCGGCAAGGGTGAGAGGCTGCGCCCCATGACTCTCGACACGCCAAAGCCGTTGCTGAAAATCGGCGGCAAGTGCATCATCGACTACAACATTGAGGCTCTCGCACGAAATGGCGTGACAAACATCAATGTCACCGTCAACTACCTTGCCGAGAAGATTGAAGCCCATTTTGCTTCGCCCGTGGGCGGAGTGAAGGTGAAATGCGTGAAAGAGCCTTGCCGGCTTGGCACCATAGGTTCGCTGACCCTTGTCGACGGATTGACCAACGACACCGTGCTGCTCATGAATTCCGACCTGCTCACGAATATCAACTTCGAAGATATGTTTCTCACCCACATCGAGGCCGATGCCGACCTCACGGCGGCTGTCATTCCCTACATGGTATCGGTGCCTTACGCCATTTTCCACACCGAAGGCAACGATGTGCGCGGACTGGAGGAGAAACCTACATACAACTACTATGCCAACGCCGGAATCTACATGATTAAGCGTCGCTGGCTCGACATCATTCCCCGTGGCGAATACTATGATGCCACCGATTTTCTCGATGCCCTGATTGAGCGCGGTTGCCGCGTGCGGCAGTTCCCCATCAACGGCACGTGGATTGATATCGGTTCGCCCGATGACTTCCGCGCCGCCCAGGACCTCATGTCGCACCACCCCCTCCAATCCCCCTAACCACCCTGTCTTGTAGTGAAATTATTTTTGTCCGATATAATTTTTGCGGGGCTGAAAAATTAGGGCTGATTCCGATTACGTTGGACACGATGTGCTCGGTCATCGCCTCCTTCTCTTGCTTGAGCTACTCGGCAGCATCATCCTGAAATAATATGGTCTGTTGACCTCCGTAATGGGCAATCCACTCTTTGCCCTCCTTCACGAGCGCGCGGATTTCCTTATCGGTAGTACCCACACCAACTACTTTGAGTTCCTTGAACACACCGGAACTCTTATCGGCAACGACAACACTGGTCGAACCTGAGCGATTTTTCTTTCTCCGTACAAACATGCCACTTAAATATACGTATTTTCCTTGCATAACCCAAAAATTACTTCTATCGGCTCCACAGCCCTCTGTAGGGAAGCTACACAGAAAATTTGCGAAAAAGTGATAAAGTCAGGTAATAATAAAGCAATCAGCCGAGGCAGAAGCCTCGGCTGATTGCTTTATTGTCAGGGTTTTCTATTTCAAAATTACTTTTTTCGCGGTGCCGTCGCTCATTTTCACGATGTTGATACCCGAAGCCGGTGCATTGAGGCGCACGCCTTGTGCGTTGTAACGCGCCACTTCTTCCGCCTCGGTGGTCGGGATGCCTTCCACTCCGGTACCGGTTTTCAATTTTATCACGATACTGTTTTTGTCGGCAGGCTGCATAGGCTTGATTTCATCGGAAAATACGTCGCGGTAGCATAGCTGGAGTAGTGCTTTGCCCGATTCATCGAAATAATCGTTGTGGAGACGCAGGGATAGCGGCCAGTCGAAGAAATAGGCTTGATACTCGCTGAATACGTTGCCGTTGACAGTGCTTACCAAAGTGGTAGATAGCGGGCGCACATCGCATCCCTCGACATCAAAGCTGATTTGCAATGTGTAGCCGAATATGGTTTCCGGGTCATAGACAAAGTTATCTGCCGGAACTTCCTCCTCGTTGTCGATGTCGGAAATGGCAATATCTTTTATTACCACCGTTGGCGAATTTTCTGTGTCGGCATACAAGGTGGTTTTGGGCCACTCGTAGGCATAATCGAGGGTGTTACCATTGCTCTTTTCCAAACTGAAAACGAGTGAGTATTCTCCTGCTGTATAGCGAGTGTCGTTGATGGCGATTGTAATGGGCACATCTATGCTCATCTGTTCATATACTGTAAAAGATGAACTCCCGATGCTCAAAGATTTGCTGCCGTCGATAGACACAATAGAACAATCTACGCGCCCTTCGATAGGCATATCTGAAGGATTGGCCATTGGGACGCTGATGTTGTAGTTCTTGAAATAAGCGATTTTTTCCGGCACCTCTATTTCTTTGGATACCTTCACTTTTGTGGTGTTGTAGATGACATTGGTGAATGTCGCCTTCCCCTCTTTTATCGAGAGGTTGAGCCATTTCTTGTAGCCATACACTGCAATGGTTTGCGGCTCCATCATTTCGCCTGTTACATGGTTCATGTAATCGGTAACCGGCAATATTTTATATTCGCCGTCGGCAATCCCTGTGAGTGCTCCGGCTGGGATTTCAAAGTCTGGAATCTTGATATCCATGTCTTGGTAATCCGAACATAGTTCCTTTTGTGATACCGGCAAGGTGGATAGGCTCTTGATATACACGTTGTCCTGCGAGGCAAGCATTAGAGAGACATTACCCTCGTAACTCCTCGATGAAGCGAATGCCAATCCGTGTAATGTAACCTTTTGCGACTCGTTGATGTCGATGGCAACGCCAGAGTTTTCAACCTCAAGTCCCGAATAGTCAATCCCCTTGTGCCCAACGTCGTAGAGGCATACCAGCGGCTTATTATACACCTTGCTTGAGAATGGTTTGCGAGGGTGGATTGTGGTGAAATTCTGCATACAGGAGTAGAACAGATTGGGCCGTGTAGTGGGCACCATAAAGCAGAGGTTATAGAATCCGTCAGCCTCGCCGTTCCAGCCCCAGTTGATGTGCAAGTAGGAATTGGAATCATATCCATCGGCAACAAATGCGTGTCCGCCGCCCGAATTGGAGGCGAGAGGTGCCTGTCCGGTGAAAAGCACAGGGTAACCGTTGTCGAGTTCCTTCTTCATAATATCCATCCATTCCGAGGTGGAATATTTGTAATGGGGATATAGGTGTGCATCGTAGCCGAAGTGCTCTGAAAGTCCGGCAGCAGCATCGGCGTCATAGGCAATACTCTCGTGGGTGGTATATTGCACTCTTGCGGCATATCCGCAATCGCGCATCAACGTAGCCACGGCATCTTTTTGGGCATCGTTCCAGTTTGGCTTACCGTCAACGAGGGTGTATGTGGCGAGCATATTGTCCCAATCGTAGGTGGATTGCGAAAAATCGTGGTTGATTACGCCCACTTTGTTAGGGTCGTCGCTGTCGTTCAATCCATAATAAGATTCGTAGGTGATAGTGCCATATCCTTTCTCGGGCCAGCGGTGATAATTCATGATTTGAGCCATCGCTGTTGCTACACAGCAGGTGTAAACGTCCTTTGCAGGGCACTTGTCGTTATATGGTGTGAGTTGATACCATTGCGTCTTGACGAGCGCATCCACCACAGGCGTTGCCTCCTTTGTCTCGGCTGCTGGTGCAGCAGTTTCGGGCATCGAAGCCACCGCCGCTGCCACTTCGTCAAGCCAAGCGGCAAGAGCCGGGGGCATATTGGAGGCATCTATGCTGCCACGGTCGGAATATCCAAGCAACGGGGCAACACGGTCGTCGCCGGCGATGATGGCAAATCCCTGCTCATGGGCTGCGTTAAAAACATAATAAGGCATCGCATCGGCATTGCCTGCCCTGTTGCCACGCAATTCCGCGCCACGCTCCACAGTGATGTAACGCCCGGCTATAGCCTCAGCCTCGGCGCGCGATATCGGAGCCGCTGAAGAAGTAAAACTCACAATCGCAATCAAAATCGGCAAAAAAGATTTAGACAATAAATATTTCATATATAACTATTTAATAATATTATGTTTGCAAAGATAGCAAACCCCAAAAAAAACACAAAATATTCGCCAATTATTTTTCCCACCCCCGCCACCGTACCGTTGT
>CAMFSS010000154.1 GCA_945983195.1 uncultured Prevotellaceae bacterium
GGTACTACTGCGCATGCTGCTTATTTATATTCATTAAATGAAAATCAAGATATTAAGTTTATTCTTATCCAGTTGCCAGAAGATTTAGACAGAAACTTGGCCAGCGCAAGCAATGATGCAAAAAAAACGATTCGTTTCTCTATCAAAATGTTAGATGAAATAGGGAAGCCTCATTTGATAACAGAAATAGCAAAGGAGCGTATACGCCGTGCCGGTCGCAAAGTGAAAGAAGAAGCCGGGATAAGGGCTCAAGACCTCGATATCGGCTTCCGTGTGTTGAAACTCGATTCGAGCAATATGGAGGATGTGTACTACACCCCGGACGACTTCAATGCCAATAATCTTTTCACTCTTGCCGATAACATCAAGTCTGACCGCACAAGCGAGGACTTGCTTTTCCAAGTTATGCTCGACCTTGGCATAGAACTCTCGGCTAAGATTGAAAAGACAGAAATCTCCGGCAAAGAGGTGTGGTGCGTTGATGGTGGCTACCTAATGGCTTGCTTCGACCGCGATGTGAACGAAGCCACTATCACCGAAATAGCCAAGCAAAAGCCAGTGTATTTCGTGATGCGCGACGCCAGTGCCGCCAACGACAACGTGCTCGACAACTTCGACCAACTCTTTGCCAACTACTCCCCCGACACAACTTGCAAAATCTTATAACTATGAAGTTTAAGTTTAAGATACAGCAATACCAAACCGAAGCGGTGGAGAATACCGTCAATGTCTTTGCAGGGCAACCGGCTCAGCAAGGTCAAAAAGGCTATCGCATCGACCTCGGTTATCAGTTACAAACAAGAGCTTTTGAAGATTCGGGCTATAGCAATGGCGAGATTGTGCTGACAAATGAGCAGATATTAGACAATATCCGCGACATTCAAGTGGCACAACTCATTCAGCCAAGCACCTCACTCGCCAAAGGGCAAGGACGTGTGAGCCTCGACATCGAAATGGAAACAGGTACAGGTAAGACATACGTTTACATCAAGACGATGTTTGAGCTCAACCGCCGTTATGGCTGGTGCAAGTTCATCGTCGTGGTGCCGAGCATCGCCATTCGTGAGGGCGTGGCTAAGAGCTTCAGTATGCTCGAAGACCACTTCATGGAGCATTACGGAAAAAAGGCTCGCTGGTTTGTATATAACAGCAGCAACCTGCAACAGCTCGACCAATTCTCGCAGGACAGCGGCATTTCGGTAATGATTATCAACACCCAAGCCTTTGCTGCCTCAATGAAAGAGGGTGCAAGGAACAAGGAGAGCCGCATCATCTATTCAAAGCGCGACGAGTTCGCTTCTCGCCGCCCGATAGACGTTATTGCCGCCAACCGCCCAATCATCATTATGGACGAGCCGCAGAAAATGGAGGGCGAAGCCACACAGACTGCACTCAAAAAGTTCAATCCGCTGTTTACGCTCAACTACTCGGCTACGCACAAGACAAAGCACGACACTATATATGCGCTCGACGCTTACGATGCCTACAAAGAACGCCTCGTAAAGCGAATACAGGTGCAGGGCTTCGAGATAAAGAACTTGCGTGGCACAAGTCATTATCTTTACCTTGACGGCATCGACCTTTCGCCAAAGCACCCACCGGTGGCTCGCATCGAACTCGAAACTCGCAACGCTGCCGGAGCAATACGCCGTGAAATCAAATAATTTGACGTGGGCGACGACTTGCGTGCCGAAAGCGGACTCGCTGAATATGAGGGCTTCACCGTGACGGAGATTAATCCTCGAGGTCGTGGCTACGTTACGTTCCTTAACGGCACTACTATCTCCTGCGGCGAAGTGATTGGCGACAGCAACGAAGCAGCAATGCAACGTGTGCAGATTCGTGAGACTATCCGTGCACATTTCGAGAAAGAAAAGGAACTTTTCAACCGTGGCATCAAATGCCTCTCGCTTTTCTTTATCGACGAGGTGGCTAACTATCGCCAATACGACGACGAGGGCAATGAGGTGAAAGGTAAGTTTCAGCGTATCTTCGAGGAAGAATACGCCCGACTTGTCAATAAGTATATGACCGTTTTCGATACCGACTACGACAAATATCTGCGTCGGTTCCGCCCATACGAAACGCACCGCGGCTACTTCTCTATCGACAAGAAAGGTCGCTCGGTGAACAGTACTGTAAAACGTGGCTCTGATATGTCGGACGACATTTCAGCTTACGACCTTATACTCAAAAACAAGGAGCGACTGCTCAGTTTTGAAGAACCCACTCGCTTCATCTTCTCACACTCCGCACTGCGTGAGGGCTGGGATAACCCGAACGTGTTCCAGATATGCACACTCCGCCACAGCAACTCCACAACCGCCAAGCGGCAGGAGGTTGGTCGCGGTTTGCGCCTTTGCGTTGACAAAGACGGTGTGCGACAAGACAAGCAGACGCTCGGCGATGATATTCACGCCATCAACGTACTCACTGTGATTGCCAACGAGAGCTATGCCGACTTCACATCGGCTCTCCAACGTGAAACTCGTGAGGCTCTGCGCGATCGTGTTACGGCGGCATCGCAGGACTACTTCCTTGGTCGCATCGTGAAAGATTCTTCCGGCGAGCAGCACAAGATTTCTCTTGCCGAGGCTTCTACAATCATTGGTTATTTGTATCAGAATGATTATATTGATGACGACGGTCGTCTTACCCCTACATATCTCGCGGCTGCCGACAAGGGCGAACTCGCTCCATTGCCTCCGAAATTGCAACCGATTTCCGAGGGCGTAATGAAACTCGTTGCAGGCATCTTCAATCCGAAAGTGCTTGATGATATGGTTGAGCAGGTGGAAACGACTACGCCGGAGAACAACCTCAACGACAACTTCGACAACGACCGCTTCCAGGAAATGTGGAACGAGATAAACAATAAGTATGTTTATACCGTCCACTACGACAGCAACGAACTTATCGAGAAAGTCGTTGCCGCTCTGCAATCTAACCTCACAGTTACAAAGTTGCAGTATGTAAAGGTTACAGGCACGCAGGACAGCGATAAAGTTACGGAGTTTGGCAGCACTAAAACCACGACAAGCGAACTGACCGACGTAAGCACTTCTAACGTGCCTTACGACCTCGTGGGAGACATCGCTCGCGGTGCAAGGCTCACTCGCCGATCGGTGGTGAAGATACTGCAAGGCATCGACAATAAAATCCTGTTGTTCAAAAACAACCCGGAAGAATTTATCCGCAACGTTGTTAAGACCATTCGTGAGCAAAAGGCGACTATGATTGTGGAGCATATTTCCTACAACCGTATTGCCGGCAAGTACGACAGCAGCATCTTCGTGCCTGAACGTAAACTCAACATCAACAAGGTGATTGAAGCGCAGAAGCACATCACTCCATACATTGCTTTCGATAGCGATATAGAGCAAAAGTTTGCTGAAGACCTTGAGAGTGCAACTGAGGTGCAAGTGTATGCAAAACTACCACGCAAACTGAAAATTCCAACACCGGTTGGCAATTACGCTCCGGACTGGGCGATTGTGTTCAATGACGGTACTGTGCGACACGTTTTTTTCGTGGCAGAAACCAAAGGCTCGCTCGACGGCATGCAGCTGTCGAATTGAGAAAGCCAAGACAGAATGTGCCAAGAAACTTTTTAATCGCATTTCAACCTCAAAGGTTAGATACGGCGTAGTAGATACGTTCAATAATCTTTACAACCTAATTAATGGTATAGATTAATACAATTAAAGAATAGCTGTTGGAATTTTCTGAAGTTTTGCCTTTGGGGCTATTAGCTTGACAAATATATATACAAAACAAATTAGGGTGTGTCGTTTATTACAACACACCCTATATTTTATTGTTGGTTTCGGGTTTCTTGCGGGGTTACTTCACCTCCTCGAAGGGGACGTCGGTTACGTCGTTGCCGCCCTGATTGCCACCCTGTCCGGGGTTAGCACCCGGGTTGGGGTTCTGCTGGGCACCGGCTTGCTGCTGCGCGTTGTACATCTCCTGCGATGCTGCGTGGAACACTGTCTCAAGTTCCTTCATTGCAGCATCGATAGCAGCGATGTCCTGCTTTGAGTGAGCGTCTTTCAGCTTGGCAAGTGCGCTTTCAATTTGGCTGCGCTTGTCGGCAGGCAGCTTGTCGCCGAGATCCTTGAGGCTCTTCTCGGTCTGGAAAATCATCGAGTCAGCCTGGTTGATTTTGTCAACGCGCTCCTTCTCAGCCTTGTCGGCAGCGGCGTTAGCCTCAGCCTCAGCCTTCATGCGCTTGATTTCCTCGTCGGTCAATCCGCTCGATGCCTCGATGCGAATGCTCTGCTCCTTGCCGGTGGCTTTATCCTTAGCCGAAACATTGAGGATACCGTTGGCATCAATCTCGAATGTCACCTCAATCTGTGGCACGCCACGCGGTGCCGGAGTGATTCCATCGAGGTGGAAGCGGCCGAGGGTCTTGTCGTCCTTTGCCATTGGACGCTCGCCCTGAAGCACGTGGATTTCAACCGATGGCTGGTTGTCGACAGCCGTTGAGAACACTTCGCTCTTGCGTGTAGGAATTGTGGTGTTGGCTTCGATGAGCTTGGTCATCACGTTGCCAAGAGTCTCGATACCTACCGACAATGGAACTACGTCGAGCAGAAGCACGTCCTTCACTTCGCCGCTGAGCACACCGCCCTGAATTGCAGCACCCACAGCCACAACCTCGTCGGGGTTAACGCCCTTCGAAGGAGCCTTGCCGAAGAATTTCTCAACTATCTGCTGCACGGCAGGGATTCGTGTAGAACCACCCACGAGGATTACCTCGTCGATGTCAGATGCTGTCATGCCGGCATCTTTAAGTGCCTGACGGCACGGCTCGATGGTAGCCTGGATAAGGTTGTCGCAGAGCTGCTCGAATTTTGCACGTGTAAGAGTCTTCACAAGGTGCTTTGGAATACCGTTGACCGGCATGATATATGGCAGGTTGATTTCGCTTGTAGTGGTGCTCGAAAGCTCAATCTTAGCTTTCTCGGCAGCCTCCTTAAGACGCTGGAGCGCCATCGGATCCTGACGGAGGTCTACGCCCTCCTCTTTCTGGAACTCATCAGCAAGCCAGTCGATAATCACGTGGTCGAAGTCGTCGCCGCCAAGGTGAGTGTCACCGTTGGTCGACTTCACCTCAAACACGCCGTCGCCAAGCTCAAGGATAGAGATATCGAATGTACCGCCACCGAGGTCGAACACGGCGATTTTCTTATCGTTTGCCGACTTGTCGAGTCCGTATGCAAGAGCTGCTGCCGTAGGCTCGTTCACGATACGCTTCACAGTGAGACCTGCAATTTCGCCCGCCTCCTTAGTGGCCTGGCGCTGCGAGTCGTTGAAGTAAGCCGGAACGGTGATAACTGCCTCAGTCACAGTCTGACCGAGATAATCCTCGGCAGTCTTCTTCATCTTTTGGAGAATCATAGCCGAAATCTCTTGCGGAGTATAGTCGCGACCGTCGATGTTGACACGCGGCTGGTTGTTGCTGCTGCGAACCACCTTATATGGCACGCGTGCAATTTCATTCTGAACCTGGTCGAAGTTTTCACCCATGAAACGCTTGATGGAGAACACCGTGCGAGTAGGGTTAGTGATAGCCTGGCGCTTTGCGGGCTCACCCACCTTGCGCTCACCGCCATCAACGAATGCTACAATTGAAGGAGTAGTGTTGCGTCCTTCGCTGTTAGGAATTACGACGGGGTCGTTGCCTTCGAGAACCGAAACGCACGAGTTGGTCGAACCTAAATCGATACCAATACTCTTTCCAATAATCATTAACAGTATTATAGTTATTAAACTAAATTTATAAAT
>CAMFSS010000155.1 GCA_945983195.1 uncultured Prevotellaceae bacterium
CCTCCTCTTCTCGCCCCACACCGCATACGCACACGCCGTTTGTCACGCCGTTATCACCAGGGAGCTGCTCACACCCCCCTCGGCTATCGCGTTCAATTCAATAATGCCATAGGTCCGTACAAGGGCGGCATCCGTTTCCACGCATCAGTCAACCTGTCGATCTTGAAATTCTTGGGATTTGAGCAGACATTCAAGAATGCACTGACCACACTGCCTATGGGCGGTGGTAAGGGAGGAAGTGATTTCAGCCCGCGAGGCAAGAGCGATGCTGAGATTATGCGCTTCTGCCAGGCATTCATTCTTGAGCTGTGGCGCAATCTCGGTCCCGACCGCGATGTTCCGGCAGGTGACATAGGTGTAGGTGGACGCGAAGTTGGCTATATGTTTGGAATGTACAAGAAGCTCGCGCAGGAACACACCGGCACATTCACGGGCAAGGGTCTGGAGTTTGGCGGCTCAAAGATTCGTCCGGAGGCAACAGGATTCGGAGCATGCTATTTTGTCCGCAATATGCTCAAGACCAAGGGTGAGGATTTTGCCGGCAAGACCGTGGCAATCTCCGGCTTTGGCAACGTGGCTTGGGGCGCAGCTACCAAGGCAACGCAGCTTGGTGCCAAGGTGGTTACCATTTCGGGTCCCGACGGATACGTATACGACCCCGATGGAATTTCGGGTGAAAAGATCGACTATATGCTCCAGCTCCGCGCAAGCGGCGAGGACATTGTAGCACCCTACGCTGAGAAATATCCCGGTGCAACATTCTATCCCGGCCGTCGTCCGTGGGAGGTGAAGGTGGATATTGCCATGCCTTGCGCCACACAGAATGAGGTGGACAAGGAAGATGCCGACAATCTGGTGAAGAATGGTGTGCTCTGTGTGGGTGAGGTGTCGAATATGGGCTGCACCCCCGAGGCAATTGATACATTCATTGAGAACAAGATCATGTATGGTCCCGGCAAGGCTGTGAATGCAGGCGGTGTGGCAACTTCAGGCTTGGAGATGAGCCAGAATGCAATGCACCTCTCTTGGAGCGAGGCTGAAGTCGACGAGAAGCTCCATGGCATTATGAACGACATTCACGAGCAGTGCGTGAAATATGGCACTGAGGCCGACGGCTACATCAACTACATGAAGGGAGCTAACATTGCCGGCTTCATGAAGGTGGCTCACGCCATGATGGCACAAGGCATAATCTGATGCTTGCATAGAAATAATTTGAAACTAACATAGTCCCGCCGGAGGCTCTTGATTATGCCTTTTGCGGGACTTTCCTGTACCTAATAGCGTGCAAATACGCATCGGCAGGAAATTTGTGCTTGCAGGAATAAGATTAGTTGTTTATCTTTGTAGAAGATAGGCTGCATCTCGGCAAAACAATCAAGCAAGCTTGTTGCTTTTGCACTCGATTTGCACTATCTTTGTGAAAAAATGTGATTGATGGAGGAGAATTGCGACAGAAAGGAGAAAAAAGTGTGCTTGAACTGCGGCACTGGGTGTGAGGGAAAGTATTGCCCTAATTGTGGACAATCGACTGCTGTGGGGCATCTCACGGCGAAGAATCTGGCATTGTACTGTTCGGCTGGACTACTGCGTGTGAACAGCACGTTTTTCAAGACAATCGGTGCGCTGCTGTGGCATCCATGGGTGGTGATAGGAGAGTTCATTCGCGGGAAGCGAGTGCGTTACACTCCGCCATTCGTGCTACTGGTGCTGCTGGTGTTCTACGATTTGCTGTTCACGAAGTGGCTTGGTCTGAAGGCGGTGCGTGACGAGGCGTTTCTATCGCAGCAACCCGACATGTTGCAGGCAGTGGACAAGATACTGCGGTTTTTTGCAGACAACGAAACCATAACGGCTCTGATATTGATGTTGCCGCTGCTTCTTGCAGTGCGACTTGCCTACCGCAAGGCAGGAGCACGGCGGTATAACTGGGTGGAATATATGTTTGCCGGTGTGTTTGTGCTGTGTATCCTTTATTCGGTAGATGTGATAGCGTTACCAATGCAATGGCTGTGGGGTTGGAGCAGCTCGAAGATAAGTTGGACGTATTCAATGGCTATAGGCAGTGTGGCGCTGTTCAAAGTGTTTGGCGGACCGGTGATAAAGTCAATAAGGCGGTTGATGCTCTTTTTCTTCTATAGCATAGTGTTTGGATTGACGTATTTGATGATAATAGGTTCGATAATATTCTCGGCGGCAATAACTATGACGCTGTGATATGAGAGAAACGTAACGGAGAAAGTGTGAGTCTAAGAAATCTTCTTTCAATAAGAAATTACCCCTGCTACGAATGACTGTGGCAGGGGTAAATCTTTTTTATTTGGATACAGCCTCTCTGTTGGCTTCTGTACGTCTGTGTGGTATCAGGCGTTACGAATGTAGTCGACAATCCATGAGCCCACCTCTTTGGTGCCATATTTGGCACCGCCTTCAACCTGAATCTCAGGTGTGCGGACGTTGGCATCGAGTGAAGCGTCAACGGCCTTGCGAATCAGTGCGCCTTCCTCTTTAAGGTCGAAATACTCGAAGAGCATAGCCACCGAGAGAATTTGAGCAAGCGGATTGGCGATGTTGAGCCCTTTTGCCTGTGGCCAAGAGCCGTGGATAGGCTCAAACACCGGTGTGCTCTCGCCGGTCGATGCCGACGGGAGAAGCCCCATTGAGCCGCTAATGCATGAGCCTTCGTCGGTGAGAATGTCACCGAAAGTGTTCTCAGTGACCATTACGTCGAAGAAGCGAGGCTCCTGAATCATGCGCATTGCAGCATTGTCGACATACATGTAGTCGGTGGTGACTTCGGGATATTTTGGTGCCATTTCCTGGGCAATCTTGCGCCACAAACGGCTTGAAGCAAGCACATTCGCCTTGTCGACCACCGTGAGGTGCTTGCGGCGCTTCATAGCATATTCAAAGCCTACTTTCAGAATGCGCTCAATTTCGGGGCGAGTGTACATATTGGTGTCGTAGGCTTTGTCATCGTCCTGATACTTCTCGCCGAAGTACATTCCGCCGGTCAGCTCGCGAATGCAGAGGAAATCGGCATTTTCAACAAGGTCGGCACGCAGCGGCGACTTGTGGAGCAGGCACTTGAAGGTCTGCACCGGGCGAATGTTGGCAAACAGCCCCAACTTTTTGCGCATGGCAAGCAGACCCTGCTCGGGACGCACTTTTGCCGTAGGGTTGTTGTCGAATTTAGGGTCGCCAACTGCCGAAAACAGCACAGCATCGGCATTGCGGCAAGCCTCGAAAGTGGCTTCGGGAAATGGATCGCCAACTTTGTCGATAGCATCGGCTCCGCAAATGGCATATTCATAACTCACTTTGTGCCCGAATTTTTCGCACACGGCAGTCATCACGTCGACACCTTGTGCAGAGATTTCGGGACCTATGCCGTCGCCGGCAAGTACAGCAATTTTCAAGTTCATAACTATATATCGTTTTTTTTGTTGATGTAGCTGTGATAGCGATTAGGCTATCATAGCTGATTCTGTTATTTTCTCAATTGGTGGGTTCAATGATGTTGAGCATCTTGAGGGTGGCTTGGATTGCAGCCTCAATCTGGTCGGCATCGAGACCGCGCGTCTTGAACTGGTGACCTTTGTACTCCCATGAGATAGTGGTGTGAACAAGTGCATCAGTACGTCCACCGGGAGGAATGTTCACTATGTAGTTGGTGAGCATCGGGAAACTGCGGCCAAGATTCTCCTTGTAGATTTTCTTCACAGCTTTCACGAAAGCGTCGAACTGACCGTCGCCGACGGCACTCTGCTGATATTCACGACCATCGAAGTCGAGTTTGATTGTCGCCGTCGGCCGCAAACCCTGTGACAGGCTGAGCGCATAGTTTACGATTCGCACTTTGTTCTGCACGATGTCGTGCTTGAGCACGTCGGCAACGATGTAGGGGAGGTCATCGGGGGTGACAATCTCCTTTTTGTCGCCAAGTTCGATAACGCGCTGTGTCACCTTCTTTATGTCGTCGTCACTAAGGTCGATACCCAGTGATTCAAGATTCTTCTTGATATTCGCTTTTCCCGACGTTTTGCCGAGGGCATACTCGCGCTCACGGCCGAAACGTTCGGGCAGCAGGTCGTTGTAGTAGAGGTTGCTCTTGTTGTCGCCGTCGGCATGCACGCCGGCACACTGTGTGAATACGCTCTCGCCAACGATGGGTTTGTTGGCAGGCACCATCACTCCCGAGAACGACTCCACTATGTGGCTCACCTTGTTTATCTTGCTCTCGTCGATTCCGGTGGATTTGTGGAGCATATCGTGCACCACAGTCACCACGCTCGAAAGCGGCGCATTGCCGGCACGCTCGCCAAGACCATTGACCGTGCAGTGAATGCCACGCACGCCCACCAGTCCGGCAGCGAATGAGTTGGCAGTGGCAAGGTCGTAGTCGTTGTGGGCATGGAAGTCGAATTGCGCCATCGGGTATCGTGCCACCATGCGCTTGCAATATTCATATACCTGATTGGGATTCATTACACCGAGCGTGTCGGGGAGCATGAAGCGACGCACAGGCATGTCGATGAGAGCGTCCATCATGTCGTAGACGTACTGGGGCGATTTCGTGATGCCATTCGACCAGTCTTCAAGGTAAAGGTTTACCTCAAGACCGGCTTCCACCGCAAGGGTTATGTTGCGGCGCACGTCGGCAAAATGCTCTTCAGGCGATTTGCCAAGCTGAAGGCGGCAGTGCTTTTCAGAACCCTTGCAGAGAAGGTTAATCACCTTTCCGCCCACATTCCTGATCCACTCAATCGAAACCCCGTTGTCGACGAATCCAAGAATCTCAATGCTGCTAAGCAGTCCTTTCTTTTTCGCCCATGCACACACCTTCCGCACCGAGTCCATTTCGCCCGATGACACACGCGCCGATGCAATCTCGATGCGCGGCACACGCAACTCAAGCAAAAGGTTGCGCGCGATGCTCAGTTTCTCAGAAGGGGAGAAGCTCACGCCCGAAGTCTGTTCTCCGTCGCGCAGAGTGGTATCTAAAATCTCAATGTCTATCCCCATGCCGTTGCCGATTGAATCAATGTCTGAATTGCAGTTCATCGGCTTCACTCAATGTGCGTTTTCCCATGCTTCGATGTCGGCTTTCTTGCTGAGCAGGAAGTCGATATCGTCGAAGCCGTTGAGCAGGCAGCCCTTCTTGTAGGGATTGATGTCGAAGAGCTCCTGTTCGCCGGTGGCATTGTTGGTGATAGTCTGAGCTTCAAGGTCGATAGTCACTTCAGCCTTAGGATTGGCACTGATGGTGCTGAAAAGCGATGCAAGGAATCCGTCGGTTACCACCACCGGCAGCACACAGTTGTTGAGCGCGTTGTTCTTGAAAATGTCGGCAAAGAAGCTCGATACCACAGCCTTGAAGCCATATCCGGCAACAGCCCAAGCAGCGTGCTCACGGCTCGAGCCCGACCCGAAATTCTTGCCGGCAACGAGAATGGAGCCGGAGTAGGTGGGGTCGTTGAGCACAAACGACGAAATGGGATTACCGTCCTTGTCGAAGCGCCAGTCGCGGAAAAGATTGTCGCCGAAGCCCTTGCGAGAAGTCGCCTTGAGGAATCGGGCAGGGATAATCTGGTCGGTATCTACGTTTTCCACCGGTAATGGAATGCATGTGGAAGTGAGAGTGTGGAATTTATCTTTCATAATAGTGTGGAAATGCGGTTAAAGAGTTCGTGGGTCAGTGATTTTGCCGGTGACGGCGGCAGCGGCAGCAACGAGGGGTCCGGCAAGA
>CAMFSS010000156.1 GCA_945983195.1 uncultured Prevotellaceae bacterium
GCTTAGCCATATTCCTTCCCACACTGCCCAGCGACCGTCGCGTGCCAGTTTGTAGCCAGAGTTGTCGATTATGTAGTACACAATGAATAGCAGCACCGACACCACAATCGGCATTCCGAGTCCGCCTTTTCTGATGATTGCACCGAGTGGCGCACCGATAAAGAAGAATATGAGGCATGCAAACGACAGCGTGAATTTCTTCATCAGCTCTATCTGGTGGCGGCGCATTGTGCCTCCCAAGTCCTCGATGTTGTAGGCACGGAATTCCATGTTCTGCTTCATGCGTGTTGCCTTATTCTTGGCGTTCTCCACATAGTTGCGCTTTTGCAGAGGCGTTGATGAGGCAAACACTGAGTCCATATTGATTGGCTGCTTCATTTCCACGGTGAGTATGCCCTCTTCTGTGCGTTTGCCGTCTTTATATACTGAACGCTTCTGTTGCAGTCCGCAAATTGGCTCGCCGCGTAGTGTGTTAGTGAATTCATCACCGAGTGAGTCGATTCTCACTCTCACCGAGTCGATGGTATGCCTGAGTTCTGTGTAGTTTTTGCCAATATACTGGTTGCGCATGGTTTCATCGCCCATGCGGTTGAAGTTGGCATCAAATGGAATGAGTATCTCCTTCTCGCTGAACGACTCGCGGCGGTAGAGCATTCCGGCTTTTCCGCGGTTGGGACGGTCGTCTTTAAGGTCTTCAAACGATTCTCCGTTCATCAAGTGCAGGAATAGATACTTCTTGTCGTCGGTAAAACTCATTTTTCCTGAGTCGGCAAGTATCACGTTGGCATAGCCATAACCGCTCGACACGTCATAAATCATCATGTCGTACATCATGCCTGTGTCGCGGTTCTTTTTCTTGATGAATAGGTTGTAGCCCTGTATCTGGTCGTAGAATGCCTCTTCGGGAATGTCAAGCTCCGGCGATTTTTGTCGCATTGAGAATAGTAGGCTCCACATTTTCACCTGTGCTTTTGGCAGCACGTCGTTCTGGAAGAAGAACGCTCCTACCGAAACAAACGACAGGAAGACTATGAGTGGACTCATAACTTTCAGCAACGACACCCCCGACGACTTCATCGCCGTCAGTTCAAAGTGCTCTCCGAGGTTTCCGAATGCCATTAGTGATGCAAGCAGAATCGATAGCGGCAATGCCATGGGCACCATCGAGATTGCTGCGTAGCAGAAAAGTTCGGCTATCACCGATATGTCAAGACCCTTGCCTACAAGGTCGTTGATGTATCGCCACAGGAATTGCATCAGCACAATAAAAAGACAGATGAAGAATGTCATTAGGAATAATGGCAGAAACGTCTGTAATACAAACAAGTATAGTCTTTTTATTCTTATCACGTCTTTTTTCGTTGTTTGAGGTTATTCTCGCCCTCTTATGGGCAATTAAGCCATTGCAGTGGCAGGCTTGCTGCGCTGCATCAATAATCTTTGCAAAATTAGATGTTTTTTTTGAATATTCTGTTATGCTCACTCATTTTTTTTAGCAGCCGATGACTCGCTTCAGTGCCTTCACCTGGCTTTGCCAGAGGTTGCGGAGTGCATCTGTTTCGCTCGGCTCTGCAAAGTCGGTTACTATAAGGTTGGTCGAATCTGTCAGTTCCGACACTTGTATGCGCAGCTCGAAGTAGGTCTTTTCCGTGTCGTCTGTCCATCTGAAGCGAATATAGGTGAATGTGCGTATTGCAAGCAGCATCGCATTCTGGCTGCTGCCGCTCCATGTGAAGGTGTATGTTTTGCCGCTGTTCGTAACTTCGTCGGCAAACCATAATTCAAGTCCATGGGTCGATGAAAGGTATTCCCATAGCAGTGCCACAGGCGCACTTTTCATCGAAAATTCCATCTGTATCTTCTCTTTTGCCATCGTAGTATAATCTAATTTCACTTGGTGTTCCGAGGGGGTGGTTTCATCTGCCACTGTGTCTGAATTTCCACGGAATCGGTTTTCGCTGCTAAATAATATAATATTTCTTATTCGTGCAATAGTTCGCTCATAAAAATTGCGCTTAATAACATTTTTTCATCACCAATTATGTTGCTATTGCTGCTTTTAGTGTTATTTTTCTCGACATTCTTTTTTTTTAACGATTCTGTTTCTTACTTTTTTCGTAATTTTGCGTTGACTAAATAAACGAAGGCGGTGACTACACTCTCTCTAGCAGTTGTTGCTGACAATTTCAAGTGCCTCGCTGCCAAACATTTTTTGTCTTACAACGATACACTACTATGACTAAGATTACTAAAGAAATGGCTTTGGAGTACCACAAGCAAGGTAAGCCCGGCAAAATCGAAATTGTGCCTACAAAGCCCTACTCGTCGCAATCCGACCTTTCTCTCGCCTACTCTCCCGGCGTTGCTTTTCCCTGTCTTGAAATACAGGATAATCCCCAAGATGCCTACGAATACACCAGCAAGGGCAATCTTGTTGCTGTCATCTCCAATGGAACTGCCGTTCTCGGTCTTGGCAACATTGGCGCTCTCGCAGGAAAGCCTGTTATGGAGGGTAAGGCGTTACTTTTCAAGATTTTTGCAGGTCTCGACTGCTTCGACATTGAAGTTAATGAAACCGACCCCGACAAGTTCATTGAGATTGTGAAGTCAATTTCCCCCACTTTCGGCGGTATCAATCTTGAAGATATTAAGGCTCCTGAGTGTTTCGAAATCGAGCGTCGGTTGAAGGAGGAGTGGAATATCCCGGTGATGCACGACGATCAGCACGGCACCGCCATTATCTCGGCTGCCGGTCTGCTCAATGCACTCGAAATTCAGGGTAAGAAGATTGAAGATGCCAAGCTCGTAGTGAATGGTGCCGGTGCGGCGGCTGTGTCGTGCACTCGCCTTTACATTGCTCTCGGCATTCGCAAGGAGAATGTGGTGATGTGCGACAGCAAGGGTGTGCTCAACAAGAAGCGCACCAACCTCAATCCGCAGAAGCTGGAGTTTGCCACCGACCGCGACATCGACACTCTCGCCGAAGCTATGAAGGATGCCGATGTGTTCCTGGGTCTTTCGGTCAAGGATGTTGTTACCACTGAAATGGTGCAGTCAATGGCTCCGAATCCCATCGTTTTCGCTCTTGCTAACCCCGACCCCGAAATCGAGTACAGCAAGGCTATTGCGTCGCGTCCCGACATCATTTTTGCTACCGGACGCTCCGACTATCCCAACCAAATCAACAATGTGCTCGGCTTCCCCTACATCTTCCGCGGTGCGCTCGACTGTGGTGCCACTGCTATCAATGAGGAGATGAAGCTCGCTGCCGTACACGCCATTGCCGACCTTGCCAAGCAGCCTGTTCCTCCCATCGTGAATGCTGCTTACAATATGACCGAAATGTCTTTCGGTCCTGAATACATTCTGCCAAAGGCTCTCGACCCGCGCCTTATCACCACCGTTGCTCCGGCTGTGGCTCGCGGTGCCATGGAGTCGGGCGTTGCAAAGCGTCCTATCACCGATTGGGAGGCCTACGAGCAGAAGCTCAAGAAACTCATGGGCTACGACAACAAGCTCATGCGCCGATTCACCGAGGAGGCTAAGCGCAACCCGAAGCGCGTGGTATTTGCCGAAGCCAACACCGACAATATGCTCAAGGCGGCTATCATCGCTCGCAACGAGGGTATCTGCAAGCCTGTTCTGCTCGGCAATGAAGAAATGATTGAGAAGCGCGCCAAGCGTCTCGGCTTGAAGCTCAAGAATGTCGAGATTGTCAATCTCCGTCACGACCGCGAAGCCGACCGCCGCAGCCGCTATGCCAAGCACCTCACTAAGAAGCTTCAGCGCGACGGTCTCACCTACCCCGAAGCTCTTGAAAAGATGTTCGACCGCAACTATTTCGGCATGATGATGGTCGAAATGGGCGAAGCCGATGCATTCATCACCGGCACCTATCCAAGCAGCCGCCGTTTGATTGCCGATACTGCCAAGGAGGTAATCGGAATCCGTTGCGGCTACGACCACTTCGCTTCAATGCACATCATGAACACCAAGCGTGGAACATATTTCCTTGCCGACACCTCTATCAACCACGACAACGACACCGACACCCTCGTCGACATTGCACGCCTTTCAAATCACGCCGTGCGCTACTTTGCCCACGACCCTGTCATTGCCATGGTATCCTACAGCAACTTCGGTGCCAACAAGGAGCACGGACCCGGCGAAGTGCATGAGGCTGTCGACATTCTGCACAAGAAATACCCCGAGATCGTCATCGACGGTGAAATGCAAGTGCACTATGCAATGAATAAGGAGTTGCGCGACACCCACTTCCCGTTCAACAAGCTCTACGGAATGGATGTCAATACGCTTGTATTCCCCAACCTGAGTGCCGCCAACACCGTCTATCGCCTGCTTCTCGAAATGGGAGTAGCCGAGGTAATTGGCCCGATTCAGATAGGTCTTAACAAGCCGATTCACATGACTTCAATCGACGCATCGGTTCGCGACATCATCAATCTCACCACAATCGCCGTAATCGACGCCACAGTCTACGAAAAAGTCGGCTGCCACCCCGAAGACTAAATATTAGTGACATTCTCCGCCACAATTAATATTTTGATAATTAGAAAAATACTCCACAATAAAAGGGCGCACACCATCTGCGCCCTTTTATTATTATAACCCCAAATCTAAGCAGCATCCCCACCCCGCAGGCGAGTGCAGCAATGTTTCCACACCGCCACAATTCCGACAAGCGTAGCATTGCCACCACCTCACAGTAGGCGAGCGCAGCGATGCCTCATGCTGTCACATTGGCGAGCGGAGCGAGCAGTGCCTCGGAGAGGCACGATTATGGAAAGCCCCACACAGTCAGTGCCGGAGGTACTGGCTGTGTGGGGTATGCAATCAAAAAAGGAAAGCGTGTCGTAGATACGCGATTATGGTAGCACATTTCCACCACAATCATTCCACCACAATCATTTCTCCACCACCAATCAATTCCACCATTCTTCGTGGAACTCCACACCGTAAGACGCAAAAACACGGTTTAATTCTTCCTCGAATGACAACACTCTGTGATGCTCCTCCTGCATCTTGATATACTCGATTATCCTGTCCTTCTCGCTGTTCGAGCATGAAAAAGCAGCATATTCCTTACTCCATCCTTCAAAAAGGATAAATTTCTGCTTCGCCCACACGCTACTTTGCTGTTTCAGGCGCTTTACAAAATCAGCCAGCGACACACTGCTCGATAAATCCACCAATATATGAACATGGTTCTCAATACCGCCGATTCTCAGCAATTTACAATGCATCTCCTCAATCAGCGACCACATATATCGGTATAAATCTTTGCGATAAACCGATGTCAGAGTCATTTTTCTGTATTTAGTGCTTATGACAATATGAAACAAAGCATTAACCGTACTCATAAAACTACAATTTCCACAAATATAAACCAATTTTATCCAACCACCAAATCCTATCCACAATTTTCAAAAAAATCCCACAAAAATCAACAAATCGCGACACCGCACCATTTGGCGATACATTTTGTTGCTACCATAATCGCGTATCTACGACACGCTGTCTGTGTGGGTGAATCGCTACCCCAGGTTGGCAACATCTACGACGTTACCAACCCGGGGCTAACCACAATCGCGTACCTCCGGCACGCTGCTCGTTCCACTCGCCCAACCGCCACAATGCAGGCGAGCGCAGCGATGCTTCATGCTGCTACATTGGCGAGTGGAGCGAGCAGTGCCTCGGAGAGGCACGATTATGGTTAGCCCCACAC
>CAMFSS010000157.1 GCA_945983195.1 uncultured Prevotellaceae bacterium
GAGCAGATGGGTATTCCCTATACTGCGCTGAATGATATACTGAACTGCCGCCGCCCGGTGACGGCTACTACAGCTATGCTCTTTGAGGCAGCTATGGGCGTGAGTGCTGAACTTCTGATGAATATGCAGCTAAAATATAATATGCAAGTGGCGAGGGCGGACAAGAAGTTTGCAGCGCGCCTTGAGGCAGTCAGGAACTGGCATGCGGTGTGAGTTTTTTAATATGAATATGTATACGCCTCCATTCAATATCAGTTCGCGAGCCATCAATCTGATAGCCGAAATATCGGCACAGATTGAGCGCTATGCCATACGCCTTGAAAACGAGGGATTGCTGTTACGCAAAGCTAACCGCATACGCACTATTCATTCATCGCTTGCAATTGAGGGTAACAACCTCAGTGAAGGACAAGTGTGCGACATCATCAACGGCAAAAACGTGGTGGCACCATTGCGAGAGATTCAAGAGGTGAAAAACGCTATATGCACCTACGACCTCTATGGCTCGCTCAATCCGTTCAGCATCGACGACCTGCTCCGAGCCCACGGCACAATGATGGAGGGACTCACCGACAATGCCGGACATTTCCGCCGTGGAGGCGTGGGCGTATTTTCAGAAGCCGGACTGGTGCACATGGCACCGCCTGCCGACCGTGTGCCACAACTTATAAGCGCGCTCTTTGCATGGCTTGCAGCATCTACTGACCATTTGCTTATCCGCTCTTGCGTTTTCCACTACGAGTTTGAATTTATACACCCGTTCAGCGACGGCAACGGACGCATTGGCCGTCTTTGGCAATCGCTCATTCTCGGCAGGCTTCACCCGCTCTTTGAGCATCTGCCGGTGGAAAATATGGTGTATTCCAATCAGCAAGCCTACTACGAAGCCATTGCTCAAAGCAATGCGCAAGCGCAGTCGGGTCCTTTTATCGACTTTATGCTTGGCGAGATACTTGCTACGCTGAAATCACATCAAGGCAACAAAATCGAAGAGGATAATGTCGGTGTAAATGTCGGTGTAAATGTCGGTGTAAATGTCGGCATAACCGATTCTGAGCGACGGTTGTTGGCACTTATAGCCGTCAATTCGCGCACTACAGCCGCAAAAGCCGCTGAGGCACTTAGCCTCACGAGGCGACAAACCGAAAGGCTCTTTGCGTCGCTGCGCGACAAAGGAATAATAAGCCGCCAAGGCAGCAACAAATCAGGAATCTGGATTATCAACAATAAATAAAACTATGCTATTAGGGACGATGCGGGTGTCGAGTAGAAGTCTCATAGACGAATCTTGCGAATGGCGCGAATTTTTTGGCTCACGCAGAATGCGCGGAGTTTTTTTGAACACGAATCTTGCGAATGGCACGAATTTTTTTGCTCACGCAGAATACGCGGAATACGCGGAAATTTTTTGAACACGAATCGGGCGAATTTCGCGAAGGGCGTTTTGTGGCTCTTGCGGAATGTGTGGTTATTGAGGGGGGTGTGGATGTGGGGGTTGAGCACCCCGGCATTGATTTGCAGCTTAGCCTGACCGAGAATTTTCACGTCGTAGGAAAGCTTTAGGTTCATGTCGAAAAATGCGCGGGTGTGCACAGCCACATCGACATCGGTTCCCGAGCCGGCAAGATGCTGCACAAGCATAGGACCTGTGAATGTGCCTGTGAGTGCAATTCCGAGAGGGTGAATGGGATTGTACTTGTAGGTGATGTAGCCGTAGGTGTCGGGTGTGCGGAACATACGTTTCACCGAGGGTACATCGGGATTGTCGCTCCACTGCTCGGGCATCTTGTAGCGGCTGCACTGCCATGTGAAACCAGCCTGAAGCTGCATATCGTGCGAAAACACGGCGCGTGCCTCGACATTGGTGCCCATCACGCGTGCTCCGCTGCCATTGTATCGCTCGAGCACCATGTTGCCCATAGCATCGAGCTCGTCGAGCTGGCGCAGAGCAAACACATCGCTCAAATCGGTGTAGAATCCCTCGATGAGCAGATTGGTCTGCACAGTGCCGAAAGTGTGGTAGAAGTCGCCCGAGAGGCTCACGCTGTTGGAGCGTTCCTCTTTTAGTCCATCGGCAAGTACCGTGACGACACGCTCACCGCCTACGACGGCAATGTGGAAGTCTTCATCGAAAGCCTGCGGTGCACGGAAACCGCTTGAATAGGTGAGGCGGAAATTCACCTGTTTGGAGGGATTGTAGCGCACATTAGCACGCGGCGAGAAAATGGCATGGTCGACGAGCGTGTGCTTGTCGAGACGTCCTCCGATGAGGAATCCCCAAGTGTCGGTACGCCACTCATTTTGCAGATAGCCGCTATAGTTGTGCACCTTTTGGAGCACATCGTGGTCGTATCCCACCGACACGTCGCGCAGATAATTGTACTTGTGTTCCACGCCGAGCACCAGCTCAGCCGGCATGAACCACAGGCGAGAGAAATTTTTTGTGAACTGTGCACCGCTGACAATCACGAAGTCTTTAGTCCAGCCATAGGCATTGAGGTCGTGTCCGCCGCCGTAGTAGCTGTCGCGCTTTGTGTTCTGAAACGAGCTGAAGACATTGAATTTGGCCGACTCATCGCGCGAATAAAGGTCGAAGTTGATGCCACCGCCGTGAATCTTGTGGTCGGTCTGCTCGGCAATCTCAGCCTCGTGCGGAGGATTGGAAATGTTGTCGCCACCACGCCGGAACTCCTTCACGCCATGATACTGGAGCGACAGGCGCGAAAGGTCGCTTGTGCGCATGAAAGAGCGGAACCCACCGTCTGCGACTTGAGCATAGGAATCTCGGTGAAACCGTCGGAATCGTGGTCGTATCCGCTGCGGTCGCGGTTCTGACCGTAGACCATCATTCCGGCGCGGTGGTTGTCGCTGACGAGCGAGGCATTGACGGTGGTGTTGTTGTCGAGCGCACCGCTAACGCCCTGAGAAGTGACAGTGTGCGCTGCCTCGGCAGAATTGATGATAGGGTCGCGGGTGATGATATTGACTGTGCCGCCAATCGACGACGAGCCGAAAAGTGCCGAGCCGCCACCGCGAATCACCTCGACACGCTCAATCATATTGGCAGGAATCTGCTCCAAGCCATATACGCCGGTGAGAGCCGAATAGACAGGGCGAGAGTCCATAAGAATCTGAGAGTAGTGCCCATCGAGTCCGTTGATGCGTACTTGGGTGAATCCGCAGTTCTGGCAGTCGTTCTCTACGCGCACGCCAGGCTGATAGCTAAGACCGTCGGCAAGGCAGGAAGCACCAACCATGTCGAACACCTTGTTGCTAAGCACGCTCACCAGAGTGCTGCTGTTGCGCCGTTTCACTTCGCTCTTGTTGCCGGTGACAACAACCTGTTCGAGCATCATAATGTCTTCAGACAGCTCGAAATTCACGTTCACAGTGCCCTTTACGTCGATAGACTTGCGCTGAGAAACAAAACCAATGCCGCTAACCTCGATAGTGTAGCGTCCGGCTCTAACGTTTTCGAGACGGAAATGCCCCGTTTCATCGGAATTTGTGCCGTATGTGGTTCCGGCGAGTATAATTGTGAGATAAGGAATGTGCGAGCCATTCGCCTTATTAACCGTGTGCCCGGTGATAGTGGCTGCATACAAGCAGCCGTAGCACATTGCTGCGCACAGCAAAGCTGCAAAAATGCGTAGTTTTGTCATTTTGAGTGTGAAAGAAAAAATAGTAATTGATTGAAATACAGCACAGCTTCCCCGGCATCGCGCCGTGAAGCCAGCCTACAGTTCTCGCTTATTTACAATCAGTTACCGGCGGTGCCCGCAAGGATAGGCACTTTAGCTGCAAAGAGCAGGGGCAATAGGCTGCAACGGCCGTGACCACAAATAGCAGAATAGCAGCCACAAAGGGCATTGCTAATTCGGCATAGGTGAATTGCATGGTGGCATTGAGCACCGAGAGTGCTTGCATTGCCGAAGCCGAGTGGGTGTGTCCGGCACCGCCAAAGGGGTGGGAGTGGACCACCATTACGTTGTCGACATAGTGTACGTGCTCACACATAGTGCTGCCTGCATAATAGCTCACGAAGAGCATTGCAAGCAGCAGAGCAATGATTCTATGTCGGGTTTCAGTCATTGATGCAAACAGTGGGTGTGCTTCAGTGCAGCACCGTTGAGAATTGATAAATAAAAAGCAGCAACCTCATGGATTACTGCTTTGTCAGTGTGACTCCTACAGGATTCAAACCTGTAACCTTCTGATCCGTAGTCAGATGCTCTATTCAGTTGAGCTAAGGAGCCGTTTTGCGAGTGCAAAGTTACAAATTATTTTTCAAATACAAACAAATTGGGCAATTTTTTTTGAAAAAAAATTTTTTTTGAAGTGCAATTATAAATCCATGCTGTTTTCATTGAGCAGAAAATCGAAAAGGCCGATTGTGAGGATGCCTTCTTCGTTTCGGCGCGGCATGATGTGGTCCTTTACAACAATGATTTTTTTGAACGAATCATTGATGTTTGTAAGTGAGCGAGATTCCTGTATCTCCTTTTCCCTGTCCGGGATTGATAAGGCGGATTGTACGTAATACTTCTTACTGCCGAGGTTGGCAATGAAATCCACCTCAAGCTGAATACGAATCCACTTGCCATTCTTATCCTGCTTCTTCATCTCTACCATTCCGACATCTACGCTATAACCACGTACAACCAATTCATTGTAAATGATGTTCTCCATGATATGCGTTTCCTCTATTTGGCGCATATCAAGAATGGCATTTCTCAGTCCTATATCCGAGAAATAGTATTTTGACAATGTGTTAATGTATTTCTTTCCTTTTATATTGTAGCGAACAGTTTTATTCAGAAGGAATGACTCCGATAGATATTCAAGATACTTTGCAATTGTCTGACTGCTGAGGGATACATTCTTAACACTCTTGAAAGTATTCGATAGTTTTGTGGGATTACACGGCGCACCTATTGACGAAGCCATGATCTGCACCAGTTCACGCAGTTCCGTGTCATTCTTTATATTATGCCGTTCAATTATATCCGCCAGATAGACGGTCTCAAACAGGTTCTTCAAATAGTTTGTCTTCTTTTGTTCATTATCAAAAGACTGGACAAGAGGTAAACCTCCATAGGTGTAGTATTATCGCAATGCATCGTATTTGTCTCCGCCTTTGGCTGAATAAAATTCCGAGAATGATAGAGGATTCACATGGATAGTTTCCCCTCGGCCTCGAAACTCCGTAGGTATGTCGGAAGACAGAAAATGGGAATTACTTCCCGTAACGTAAGTGTCGGCATTCTCTATATGACGGAAACTATTAAGAACATCTACAAACTCAGCCATTAATTGAACTTCGTCTATAATTATGTAGTAAAGTTCATTGTCTTTGATTCTGTCGTGTACATAATGCAGCATTGCATCAGGGTCTCGCAGTTCCTTGTTTAAACGGTCTTCAAGATCCACGCGTATAATATGGTCTTCTGCCACACCGTTTTCAAGTAAGAAATGATAGAACAAGACATTCAGCAGATATGACTTACCACATCTGCGAATCCCGGTGACTACTTTGATGAAGCCATTTTGACGGCTTTCAATGAGTTGTTTTAGATATAAATCCCTCTTTATTTCCATCGCCTATTTGAAATTTCTGCCAATATTGGCATTTTTTTAACGTACAAAACATCAAAATTTTCTCATAACACACAAAAACAATTATAAAAAGAAACCAAAATTAACAATATTTAACAAAAAAAAAA
>CAMFSS010000158.1 GCA_945983195.1 uncultured Prevotellaceae bacterium
GGTATGGGTGAGCTTCACCTCGACATCATCATCGACCGTCTGCGTCGTGAGTTCAAGGTAGAGTGCAACCAGGGACGTCCGCAAGTATCATATAAGGAGGCAATCACCAAGTCGGTTGAGCTTCGTGAGGTATTCAAGAAGCAGACCGGTGGTCGTGGTAAGTTCGCTGATATCATCGTGCGCGTAGAGCCGATCGACGAGGGCTTCGAGGGTAACCTCCAGTTTGTCGACGAGGTTAAGGGCGGTAACATTCCTAAGGAGTTTATCCCCTCAATCCAGAAGGGTTTCACCACAGCGATGAAGAACGGTGTGCTTGCAGGCTATCCCGTAGAGCACCTGAAGGTGACAGTAATCGACGGTTCGTTCCACCCGGTAGACTCCGACCAGCTTTCATTCGAGCTTTGTGCCATTCAGGCATTCAAGAAGGCTTGCGAGCAGGCACGTCCGGTGCTGCTTGAGCCTATCATGAAGGTTGAGGTGGTAACCCCTGAGGAGAGCATGGGTGACGTGATTGGCGACTTGAACAAGCGTCGCGGACAGGTAGAAGGCATGGAGTCGAGCCGCAGCGGTGCACGCATCGTGAAGGCAAAGGCACCGCTTGCCGAAATGTTCGGTTACGTGACAGCATTGCGTACCATCACATCAGGACGTGCAACTTCAACCATGTCGTTCTCGCACTATGCTGAGGTAAGCACCTCGATTGCGAAGGCCGTACTCACCGAGTGCCAGGGCCGAGTAGATTTATTGAAGTAACGGAAAAAAAGTAATCATTAAAAAATATGAGCCAAAAAATCAGAATCAAATTAAAATCTTACGATCACAGCTTGGTCGACAAGTCGGCTGAGAAGATTGTAAAGACTGTGAAGGCTACAGGTGCAGTGGTAAGTGGACCGATTCCACTTCCCACTCACAAAAGAATCTTCACTGTGAACCGCTCGACCTTCGTCAACAAGAAGTCGCGCGAGCAATTCCAACTATCGTCGTTCAAGCGCCTTATCGACATCTACAGCTCGACTGCAAAGACCGTAGACGCGCTGATGAAGCTTGAGCTTCCGAGTGGAGTAGCAGTAGAGATTAAGGTGTAAACGCGCACTGAGCTAATCAGACTTTAGAGAACAAACAAAGTGATCAAAGAACAAAACAAAAATTAAAGAGAAATGCCAGGATTATTAGGAAAGAAAATCGGAATGACATCCGTATTCAGTGCCGACGGTAAGAATACACCGAGCACTGTTATCGAAGTAGGTCCTTGTGTAGTTACTCAAGTGAAAACAGTGGAAACCGACGGTTATGAGGCATTGCAGCTCGGCTTCGTAGAGAAGAAGGAGAAGCACACCACCAAGCCAGAGGCAGGACACTTCAAGAAAGCAGGAGTAGCTCCGCAAAGATACTTGGCCGAGTTCAAGGGCTTTGAAGGCGAGTACAAGCTGGGCGACACGCTCAAGGTAGACAGTCTGTTTGCCGACAACGATTTCGTAGACGTAGTCGGAATATCGAAGGGACATGGCTACCAGGGTGTCGTAAAACGTCACGGATTCGGTGGTGTAGGACAATCAACACACGGACAGGACGACCGCTTGCGCGCGCCGGGTTCGATTGGCGCATGTTCTTACCCTGCAAAGGTATTCAAGGGAATGCGTATGGCCGGCCACATGGGTAGCGACCGCGTGACAGTTGAGAATCTTCGTGTGATAAAGGTGTTGCCTGAGAACAACCTTCTCCTTGTGAAGGGTTCGATTCCGGGAGCAAAAAATTCAATCGTTCAAATCATTAAGTAATGGAATTAGCAGTATATAATATAAAAGGAGAAGACACCGGCAAGAAGGTGACCCTCAATGATGCAGTATTTGCTATTGAGAATGTGAACGAGCACGTGGTATATCTCGACGTAAAGCAATTCCTTGCCAACCAGCGTCAGGGTACACACAAGTCGAAGGAGAGAAGCGAGGTATCGGGAAGTACACGCAAGCTCGGCCGCCAGAAGGGTGGAGGTGGAGCACGCCGTGGCGACATCAACTCGCCGCTTCTCGTTGGTGGAGGCCGTGTGTTCGGTCCGCGTCCACGCAACTACAGCTTCAAGCTCAACAAGAAGATGAAGGAGCTTGCACGCAAGTCGGCACTCACATCGAAGGCAGCCGACGGACAGATTATCGTAGTGGAAGACTTCACATTTGAGGCTCCTAAGACTAAAGAATTCGTAAAGTTTGCTAATAATCTTAAAATAGCAGACAAGAAGTCGCTTCTGGTTTTAGCAGGTCAAAATAAAAACGTATATTTGTCGGCTCGAAATATTCAGAACGTGAATATCATGACTGCGTCCCAGCTCAACACCTATTCAATCTTGAACAACAAGGTGATAGTAATGGCTGAGAGCGCAGTTGAAGTTGTGAATAATTTTTAATGAAAAAGGAGGACTAAGAATATGGATATAATGATTAAACCCGTAGTAACAGAGAAAGCCAACGCAGTGAGCGAGAAGCTTAACCGTTATACATTCAAGGTTTCTCCGAGTGCCAACAAGTTCCAGATCAAGTCGCTCGTAGAGAGCCTCTACGGCGTGAAGGTGACTTCGGTCAACACAATGAACTATGATGGCAAGCGCAAGCAGCGCTACACCAAGTCGGGCATCATCTCCGGCAAGGTAGCCGCCTTCAAGAAGGCAGTAGTGACACTTGCAGAAGGCGAAACTATAAACTTTTATAGCAATATATAATTAAGAAATGGCAGTAAGAAAATTGAAGCCCACAACACCGGGGCAAAGACACAAGATTATTGGTGTATTTGATAACATCACTGCACGTACACCAGAGAAATCTCTTACAGTCGGCAAGAAGTCAACCGGCGGCCGTAACAACGAGGGACACCGCACTATGCGCTACCTCGGCGGCGGTCACAAGCGCAAATACCGCTTCATCGACTTTAAGAGAACGAAAGACGGTGTGCCAGCCGTAGTAAAATCAATCGAGTACGATCCTAACCGCTCGGCTCGCATCGCACTTCTTTACTACAAGGATGGCGCTAAGGCTTACATTATCGCACCCAACGGACTTGAAGTTGGCTCTACAGTAGTTAGCGGACCAGATGTAGCTCCTGAAGTAGGAAATGCGCTTCCGCTCAGCAAGATACCTGTTGGTACTTTAATTCACAACATTGAGCTGCGTCCGGGTCAGGGCGCGTTCATGGCCCGCTCGGCCGGAACATTTGCTCAGTTGACTTCGCGAGAAGGAGATTATGCTATTGTCAAATTACCTTCGGGAGAGACTCGCAAGATACTTGCAGCCTGCAAGGCTACCGTGGGAGTAGTGGGAAACAGCGACCACGCGCTCGAGCGTTCGGGCAAGGCAGGCCGCTCACGCTGGCTTGGACGCCGCCCGCACAACCGTGGTGTCGTAATGAACCCGGTTGACCACCCGATGGGTGGTGGTGAAGGCCGTCAGTCAGGAGGACACCCACGTTCACGCAAGGGCTTGTATGCAAAGGGCTTGAAGACTCGTCGTCCGAAGAAGCAGTCTTCAAAGTATATAATTGAAAGAAGAAAGAAGTAATTTGAATAATAGATAAACTTATGAGTCGATCATTAAAAAAAGGCCCATATATCAGTGTAAAGCTGGAAAAGAAGGTCGCCGCAATGGAAGAGAGCGGAAAGAAGTCGGTGATTAAGACATGGTCGCGTGCATCGATGATTTCTCCCGACTTTGTAGGACACACTTTCGCAGTTCACAATGGTAATAAGTTCATTCCCGTGTACGTTACCGAGAATATGGTAGGACACAAGCTCGGCGAGTTTGCACTCACCCGCACCTTCCGTGGACACGGCGGTAACAAGAAGAAATAATAAGGGCCCGGGAACGTAAATTTTTGACAAAAAAAGAATTAAAATACAATGGGTAAAAGAAAAAGAGAATCAGCCGAATTGATAAAGGCAGCTCAGAAGCCTCTCAGCTTTGCGAAGCTGAAGAATGTGCCTTCGTCGCCCCGCAAGATGCGCCTCGTAGCCGACATGGTACGCGGTGTAGAGGTATTCAAGGCCCTGGGCTTGCTCAAATTCTCAAATAAGGAAGCTGCTGCCAAGGTAGAGAAGCTTTTGCGCTCAGCAATTGCCAACTGGGAGCAAAAGAACGAAAGAAAAGCAGAGAATGGAGAGCTTTACGTGAAGACAATATTCGTTGACTGCGCCCCGATGCTGAAGCGCCTTCGCACAGCACCTCAGGGTCGCGGCTACAGAATCCGCAAGCGCTCGAACCATGTAACTTTGTTCGTGGATACAATTGAAAAAAATAACGATTAACAAGACGCATAACGATGGGACAGAAAGTTAACCCTATAAGCAATCGCTTAGGTATCATCAGAGGTTGGGATTCCAACTGGTATGGTGGAAATAATTACGGTGACACTTTGCTTGAGGACAGCAAGATCCGCAAGTATCTTAGTGCGCGTCTTGCCAACGCAAGTGTATCGCGAATCGTAATAGAGAGAACTCTGAAGCTTGTGACAATCACAGTGTGCACTTCGCGCCCCGGCATGATTATCGGCAAGGGCGGCCAGGAGGTCGACAAGCTGAAGGAGGAATTGAGAAAGGTGACCGACAAGGATGTTCAGATCAACATCTACGAGGTGAAGCGCCCCGAGCTCGATGCTGAGATTGTGGCAGCCAACATCGCACGCCAGGTGGAGGGCAAGATTGCCTATCGCCGTGCAGTGAAGATGGCAGTGGCTTCGACAATGCGCATGGGTGCCGAGGGTATCAAGGTGCAGGTAAGCGGCCGCTTGAACGGCGCTGAAATGGCACGCTCTGAGATGTTCAAGGAGGGTCGTACTCCGCTGCACACACTCCGTGCCGACATCGACTACGCACTTGTAGAGGCCTTGACTAAGGTGGGAATCATCGGAATCAAGGTGTGGATCTGCCGTGGCGAAGTTTACGGCAAGCGTGACCTCGCCCCCAACTTCACAAGCAACGTGAAGGAGGGCCGTGGAGGCAACAACGGACCACGCAAAGGTGGTTTCAGAAACAAAAAGAACAATCGTTAATCGACTTGAAATTTACTGAACAATGTTACAACCTAAGAAAGTAAAATATAGAAGACCGCAAAAAGGCGTAAGCAAAGGCTTCGCACACCGCGGTGACCAACTGGCTTTCGGTTCGTTCGGAATCAAGACACTCCAGACAAAGTGGATTACAGCACGCCAGATTGAGGCTGCCCGTGTGGCTGTGACACGCTATATGCAGCGTGAGGGACAAATCTGGATTCGCATCTTCCCCGACAAGCCAATCACAAAGAAGCCTGCCGACGTCCGAATGGGTAAAGGTAAGGGAGCACCTGAAGCATACGTAGCTCCTGTTACTCCGGGTCGCATACTTATTGAAGTGGAAGGCGTAAGCTACGACATCGCAAAGGAGGCACTCCGCCTTGCAGCTCAGAAGCTGCCGGTGACAACCAAGTTTGTAGTACGCCGTGATTATGATGAATCTCAAAACGTCTAAGCGAATTATGAAGAAGGAAGAAATAAAGGAATTAAGCGACAAGGAGCTTAAGGAGAGACTGGAAGTAGCTGAGAAGGAGTACCTCCAGACCAAGATCAATCATTCGATTACTCCGCTTGATAATCCGTCGAAGATTACAAAAGACCGTCGTATGATTGCGAGAATGAAGACTGAGCTTCGCGCTCGTGAGCTGAAACTTAAGAACACCCCGCGTTTATTTGAACAATGG
>CAMFSS010000159.1 GCA_945983195.1 uncultured Prevotellaceae bacterium
AAAGGTTAACGATATACTATATGAACAAATTCTATCTAGAGGTATCGCCGCTATATTCCGATAGTGGTTTCGTGCTCATCGATTCCAAGCTTTTTCCTGATTGTGCTACTTATGGCATAATGACGCTTCAATTGAATGTATTCGCCCACCTCTTTACCTCTAAGACCGATAGCATAAAGGCATGCATAATTAATTTCAAATTCATTCAGATTATGAGTCTCCAGATATTCAATCAATTTGGGATAAGAGGCTTTGAATGCAAGACGTGTAGAATCCATAAATTTCCCTTTGTCAGCATGAATGGATGCAATCCAATCCCCAAAAGGTTTAGCGTAGGTTGCATTGAATGTAATTTCTTTTGCAAGAATGCAATTAAGCATGTCGATGCGTTGCTTAAGTGCATCTTGCACTGGCTTTTCAATTTGCTTATCCTTTTTCAGTAACGATACAAGATTATCCCGTTCCTCTTCCAATTGTGCCTTTTCAATTTCCAGACGGAATTGTTCTTGTTCCATGATCTTGCGTTTGGCACACATCAGTCGATAACGATAGTATATTAGTGCAATAAGCAGTAATAGGAAAAAAGCAATGCCTCCACTTGTCAAAATAAGTCGGTCTTTATGTGCTTTTTCTTCAAGATGCGCCATATCTATTGTATGACGTTCTTCTGCAAACATTACACCCTGATTAAACAGTTCATTTTCATATTGTTCTAAATCTTTGATATAATTCTTGTAGGTGGTTAGTGCCTGTTCAAATTCACCTGTCAATTCCAAAGCTTTTGCTTTTATAAGAGAGTATTTTAATGTCCTTATTAAGGTTGTGTCATTTTCAAGTGAGTTAAGATATTTCCAGGCTTTCTGACTATTCCCTATTTTGCAGAATCCGTTTGCCATATCAAGACGGGCTTCGTTGTCCAGTTCTGAGCTTTCTAAATTACTAAGCAAATCAGATATCTCACTGTTTGAGCAAAATGATATTTTGTAGGATAGGATATTTGCGATAATACTATGTCCATATTCGGGGTGAATATCGGTGATTGAAATGCATGCATGGTATGTGCTGTCGGCTCTTTCCTTATCGCATAGCATAGTGCTTGCATCAAGAACTTTAGCTAAACAGCGGAGTTCTTGTTTTGACCGTCCGTAGTTGTGGTATATTTTAGCTGCCTTCAAGTTGTTTTCAAGAAAATTTTCCATCTGAAAAAGGGAATAATATATAACTCCTTGCGATACGAGACATCGGGCAAAAGTGAGTGAATCTGTAATTCCATATATATTTTTTCCATTCATAAACGAATACATAGCCAAATCATTGCTGTTTCGGTTTTGGTGTATTCGACCTTGATAGTAGTATGTTTTTAGTTTTTCATCGGGTGTTCCGTTGGTCAGATAATAGTCAATGGCAGGTTGCAATAACTTCATCTCTGTAGTGTCGATGTAATTCTTGTCGATTGCAATGGTTTTCAATAATGCATATCGGGCTGTTTCATCTTTACCTACTAATTGGTTGGTGTCAATTCTGCTAATGATGTGAAGAGCGGAATCGGGCATAGTTTCCATTATTGATTCCGCTATGTCCAACTGTATGTTAACCTGCGATTTCTTATTGCATGAAGTGAAAACCAAGACAATAGTAAGGAAATATGCAATTGCATTAAGATTCGGTATGTTCATATCATTGAAAACTAAAGGAATGTAATGATAAAAAATATTTTGGTATAATGAACCTACTGCGGTAATTACGTCATGGTGAATTACCGCAGTAGGTGATTTCTTTTTGTGTGAGAGTGTTGTGGTTTAGCCGGGGAACTTGGGGAATTGCTCGAAGTTGGGGGCACGCTTTTCGAGGAATGCGTTTTTGCCCTCCTGGGCTTCTTCCATTAGATAGTACATGAGTGTGGTATCGCCGGCAAACTCCATCAGACCGCGCTGTCCGTCGAGCTCGGCATTGAGCGCACGCTTTATCATGCGAATTGCCATAGGGCTGCGCTGGAGAATCGTTTCGCACCACTCAACGGTTTCATCTTCAAGCCGCTCAAGAGGCACCACTTTGTTCACAAGTCCCATTTCAAGAGCCTCTTGGGCTGTGTATTGGCGACACAGAAACCATATTTCGCGCACTTTCTTCTGACCCACGCAGCGAGCCATATAGGAAGAGCCGAATCCGGCATCGAAGCTGCCGACCTTGGGACCAGTCTGTCCGAAGCGTGCATTTTCAGATGCAATCGAAAGGTCGCACACAGTGTTGAGCACATTGCCGCCGCCAATCGAGTAGCCATTTACCATGGCAATTACCGGCTTGGGAATAGAGCGGATAGCCTTTTGCAGGTCGAGCACATTGAGGCGCGGAGTGCCGTCGGCATCGCGGTAGCCGCCGAAAGTCTTGTAGTTCTGGTCACCGCCCGAGCAGAAAGCCTTGTCGCCGATGCCGGTGAGAATCACCACGCCAATATCTTCGCGGTCGCGGCAGATGTTCATTGCGTCGAGCATTTCAGTGTTGGTGAGCGGACGGAATGCGTTGTACACTTCGGGGCGGTTGATGGTGATTTTGGCAATGCCTTTGTATTGCTCAAAGAGGATATCGGTGTAATTCTTGATAGTGGTCCAGATGCGTTTGTTTTCCATTGTCAGTCAGTATGTGAATTAGTGAAAAAATAATGCAAAGGCCCGACACACAGAGTTATGACGGGCCTTGTGTATGAATAATGGTGGTCTATTTCGAAAGGCTTGCAATCACCTTCTTCATGTCCTCGGCAAGACTCTCGGCTTTCTCCATAGTCGAAGCCTCGGAGTAGATGCGGATAATCGGCTCGGTGGTGCTCTTGCGAAGATGTACCCAGCAGTCGGCAAAGTCGATTTTCACGCCGTCGATGTCGGTAATCTTCTCATTGGCGTAGTGCTCTTTCACTGCTTTTAGGATTGCATCAACGTCGATGTCGGGCGTGAGCTGAATCTTGTTCTTGGCGATGCTGTACTGCGGATATGTCTTTTTCAGTTCGCTCACTTTCTTTCCGCTCTTGGCGAGCAGGGTGAGGAACAGGGCTACGCCTACAAGTGCATCGCGTCCATAGTGCGATTCGGGATAGATTACACCGCCATTGCCTTCGCCTCCAATGATGGCGTTGGTGCGCTTCATTTCAGTCACCACATTCACCTCGCCTACGGCAGCTGCAGTGTACTGGCAGCCGTGTGCGTTGGTGACGTCGCGCAGTGCACGCGACGACGAGAGGTTGGAAACTGTAGCTCCCGGAGTCTGCGACAGCACATAGTCGGCAATTGAAACGAGAGTGTACTCCTCAACGAAAAATTCGCCATTTTCCATGATTATTGCAAGGCGGTCAACGTCGGGGTCGACAACGAAGCCCACATCGGCCTTGCCCTGTGCCATGAGCGATGCAATGTCGGTGAGGTTCTCTGGAATAGGTTCGGGAGTGTGCCCGAATTTTCCCGTAGGCTCGCAATACAGCTCAATCACATTCTGCACACCGAGCTTCTTGAGCAGTGCCGGGATAACCACACCGCCTATTGAGTTGACGGCATCAACTGCCACTGTGAAATTGGCTTTGCGGATAGCGTCGACATCGACGAGTTTCAGCTTGAGTACGCTCTCGATGTGACGCTGCATATAGGTGTTGTTGATGTAGACTTTTCCAAGATTGTCGACTTCGGCATAGTCAAAGTCCTCTCGCTCGGCAATTGCGAGCACCTCTTTGCCCTGGGCATCATTAAGGAACTCACCCTGCTCATTGAGCAGCTTTAGTGCATTCCATTGCTTGGGGTTGTGCGATGCGGTGATGATGATTCCTCCGCATGCGTTCTCGGCAACTACGGCAATTTCGGTGGTGGGAGTTGTGGCAAGACCGATGTTGACCACATCAAATCCCATGCCGGTGAGTGTGCCTACAACCACGTCGTTGACCATTGCGCCCGATAGACGGGCATCGCGTCCTACTACGATTACATTCGACGTCTTTTGAGTGGTGCGGCGAATGAAGGTGGCGTAAGCCGACGTGAATTTCACTATGTCGAGCGGGGTGAGGCCATTGCCTGCAGCACCGCCGATAGTTCCTCGAATTCCTGAAATTGATTTAATGAGTGACATAATTACAGTAATTTAAGTGGTTCTTGATTAGTCGTTTTATTGGATTAGTGTATTAATCGAGAGCACTCTCAAAGTACCTCACATTGAAGTGGTAGGGAGTGACATTTGAAATCTCGCTTGAGAAGCCATATTGTGACTTGATGACCAAGTTGACTTCGGAGTCGATGCCTACATATTGCAGAGGCATTTGCAGTCCGTAGCCCCACTGGTAGCTTGCCTGGAGGTCGTAATTGCCATAGATGAAATATGTGGACTGCACCTGTGAATCGCCTGCATTGCCGGCTGTGATGCCCGATGCCACAGGGTCGATTCCCGGCTCCCAGAGGAAGAGGCTGTAGTAGGTGAATCGGAAATAGATTTTCTGCTGCGCCTTGGCACGGTTGTCGCGGCTGCCGGCGCGTATCACCTGCATGTACACGTTGCCGTCCTCGTCGAGACGGTAATAAGGAGCATTTGGACCGGTCTCAAATATTGTGTCCGATGGAATTTCGTTTAATACATGCTGGTAGGCAAGGAATTTGTTTGTGGCCTTGCGCTCATCGCGGAGCAGCTCGGCATAGCTCACACCCGAGCTGCACGAGCCGAGTGCAAGAACTGCGGCAATGCCGGCTATCAGGTATGCGAAAAATTTATTTCTCATCATTCTGCTTTGTTTGTGTTTTATTATCTGATTTATTGTTATTCACATCGGTAAATTGTGGTAGTAGAGCCATGAATGCTGCTACTGCACCGTCGAGAGAGCCAATGAATTCCCCTCCGGCAGCATTTTTGTGCCCACCGCCATTGAAGTGCTGTTCGCAGATGGTGTTCACTGCAAATTCACCTTGCGAGCGTGCCGAAACCTTGATGTACTCCTCATCGTCGCGCAGGAAAACCGACCATTGCACTTCTGGAATTTGCAGAGGCATGTTCACCAGGCTCTCGGTGTCGCCCTTCTTGTAGTTGAAGCGGTCGAGTTCCTCCTTGCTCAGTGCTATCAGTGCCGCATGGCTTTCGGGGAAAACCTGCATCTTTTCAGCCAAAGCGTAGCCAAGCAGGCGCAGGCGGTCGGCAGAGCTGGTGTTCATCGCCAGATTGTAGATGCGGTCTTTGTTGATTCCGCGTGCCACCAGTTCGGCAATGATCAGGTAGGTGTCGGGCGAGCTTGAATTGTATGAGAAGTTGCCGGTATCGGTCATCATGCCTGCATACAGACATTCAGCCGCCTTGCGGTTGATTTTCTTCATCAGCCCGATGCCCATCAGTGCATGGAATACCAGTTCGCAAGTCGACGACATGTGACTGTAGGATATGGTAAGGTCGCAGAAGCGTTCGGGGTCGAGGTGATGGTCAATCATTATCTTCTTTCCCTTTGCGCGCTCCACCACAGGGGCAAGAGTGTCTATACGCTTCAGCGAGTTGTAGTCGAGACAGAAAATCAGGTTTGCCCTTTCGAGCAGGTTTCTTACTGTTTCGTCGTGTTTTGTGAATACATACACGTCTTTCGCACCCGGCAGGAAAGTCAGCGAGCGCGGGGGCATATCGGGAGTGACCACATGCACAGTCTTTCCGATTGCCTCAAGTGCGTGCATCAGACCCAGCGAAGCAC
>CAMFSS010000160.1 GCA_945983195.1 uncultured Prevotellaceae bacterium
ATTTATTATTATAAATATTTATAATAATTTCTGTTTTTTTGGTTAATTTTGTTTTTTTTGCAATTTTCCATATAGAAACATCACTGAAAAACTTCATCACCGTTTCATTTCACTATAATTCTCTTTTCACGGCTTTGTCGCCCATGTGCTGTTTCATCACGAAGTCAAAACCGCTACGCAAAACGAGCGTAAAACTTCCTTGCTTCTTGTGTGGAATCTGATACTTATTCACATAATATCTTATCTGGTCGCGATTAAATCCATAACTATCTTTTATCTCAGCGTATGAATAATATTCAGGATTGAAGCCTCCCATTTTCTGTCGGGCTGCATCAAAATGTGCTCGCGAGTAATAGACATCGTGATGCTTCTTGATTCGCGGAATTGCATTACGCATTACAAATGTCGTCACCGCACTGCGGGTCATTCCATATCGCTTCATCACCTCCGCCATTGTGTAATAGCGGTCGAGGTCAACGTCTTCAATCAAGTCGTCGAAATATTTATCTATTAGAGCGCGATCATAGAGAGTCCTATTACCGTCGGCGATCTTCTCTATTCCATACATACGGCATCGCCTATAAAGCGTCTTCTTCTCAATTCCAAATTTTTCCAGGATTTCCTTTGTGGAATAATACAGCTCTGTCGGCCTGTCGTCCTTTTTCCGTTTTCGGCAAACTACGGCTTTATCAAACGCCTTCTCAATATCGATACGCCTGATTCGGGTTCTACAGCCTATTCTCACACACTTTATTCGCCCCAATGCTAAATGTCGATAGACCGTTGCCCTACTCAGGCCTAACAACGTTCCTACCTCAGTCGGAGATAGAAAAGGCTTGTTTTCTATCGTCTGATTCTTGACTTTCGAAGCATCAAAAGCCTTAATTTTCTCAGTCTTTTTTCGTGCCTTATAAGCCAATTTACTGCAACGTTGACAGCAGTATCTTGCGGTCATTTTGTGAGTGCGGAACTGGGTTCCACACCACTGGCAATACAATGTAAATTCCATAATTCCTTATCTTCGTGATTTTTTGTAAAAAACATTTCTCATTTTGTTTCACCACGTCTCACTGTGTTTCACCACGTCTCATCTGAGCCTACCATCACAAATATGCGTTATGTCTCACTGCGTCTCATCTGAGCCTGGAATCATCACTGTGGGCTACGTCTCACTGCGTCTCAAAGTTGGACATAGAATCACATTTTCCGACTTTCTCACGGCGTCTCAAAAATGCCGTTAATAACAGTTAAAAATGTTGCCACCTCGTTCGCGGTAGAAATTTTTACAAAAATAGGGGTAAAATTGGGGAAAATCAACGAGCAACCGGCAAAGTGTTAAAAAGCAGAAACCGCTGAAAATCAGCGGTTTCTGCTTTTTGCTTATGATTGTTTGTCGTTGTTTTAATTCACTTATTTGCCGATGCAGAAGTGGGAGAAGATGGTGGTGAGGATGTCGGTGGGGGTGATTTCGCCGGTGATTTCGCCGAGGTAGTGCATACATTCGCGAATGTCCTGACTCACAAAGTCGCCGCTGATGCCGGTGTGCAGTCCGTCGATAGCGCGTGCTATCGCCTCACCGGCATGTGTCAGTGCCCGATAGTGGCGGGCGTTAGTCACAATCACCTCATTCTCATCACATTCAGGGATAGATGCGGCTGAAATGAGTGCTGCCTGCAAGGTGTCGAGATTGATGCGCTCGCGGGCACTGATGAAAATCGGAGGCGTTGAACCGGGAAGAATGTCATGAAGCGCGGCAGTGAGCGCGGCCATCTGCCCGGAATTGAGCAGGTCGCTCTTGTTGACCACGGCAATAATCCGTCGTACCTGCGCGCACGCTGATGTCGTGCCAGCAGCCTCCTCACCCTCTACTGAAGCACCGATTTTTGGCATGATGCGGGCTGCAATAGGCGCAATTTCATTCACCGGGGTAGTTCCGTCGATTACCCACAGCACTATCTGCGCTTCGCTCATTTTGCGGAAGGTGCGCTCTATTCCCATCGACTCGATGCGGTCGGTGGTTTCGCGTATTCCGGCAGTGTCGATGAACCGGAAAAGTGTGCCGCCCAGCGTGATTGTGTCCTCAATCACATCGCGTGTGGTGCCGTGAATGTCGCTCACCAGGGCGCGGTCGTCGTGCAGCAGATAATTGAGCAGTGTGGATTTTCCGGCATTGGTTTCGCCCACGATTGCCACCGGCAGACCGTTCTTGATGGCATTTCCCACCGAAAACGACTCGGTGAGACGCGCAATCACACGGCTAATTTCTTCGGCAAGGGCTATGAGATGCGAGCGGTCGGCAAATTCCACCTCCTCCTCGCTGAAGTCGAGCTCCAGCTCCATAAGCGACACAAAGTGAAGCAACTGCTCGCGCAGCCCATTAAGCTCACGGCTGAAGTCGCCGCGCATCTGGCTCATGGCTATGCGGTGCGATGCACGCGACGATGAAGCTATCACATCGGCAACAGCCTCGGCTTGCGAAAGGTCGAGGCGTCCGTTGGTGAACGCGCGGCGCGTAAATTCGCCACCCGTTGCAGCCCTGCAACCGCAGCGGATGAGCAGATTCACCATCTCCTGCTGTATCCACCGACTTCCGTGGCACGATATTTCGATCACATCTTCGCCGGTGAACGAGTGCGGAGTGCGAAACAACGTCAGCACCACGTGGTGGTGGTCGGTGGGGTGGGCTGGGGCGACGTTTGGCGCGATTTGGGCGGGGTGGCGGTTCTTTTCGGGGAGCGAAGCCCGTTTCCTGCTTGGTGCCACCACGGCAAGGGCTTCGCGTCCGCTCACGCGAACCACAGCTATGCCTCCCATTCCGGCCGGAGTGGATATGGCGCAAATGGTATCATCGTTGGTGAAATTGTCAATCATCGCTATTTCAATGTTTCTTTATCCTAACAATTGCTCATTTCTGCCACAATCAATTTTTCCGCTGCTCCCACTGCCTGAAATCGCACTGAGCCTCAATGGCATCTTCCACCTCATCGGGCAGTGCGCTGAAGAAGTCGATTCCGGTAGCTTTTTCCACAACGTCAACACTCACAGCGTGCTGCTCAAGCGAGCCGGTGGCACGCGCATTGTCGTAGATGAATGCAATTGCACGCGGTGGCACAGCGTGCGATGCGAGCAGAATCTTGAAAAACCGTGGCGGCACAGCCACCTTCGTGTCACCGATAGTGGGCATAGAGTCGCCCAGAATGGGCCCGGAAGCTACAATCAGTGCGCTGTCGCGTTTTGCCCATTCGCGTACGCGCGATTCGAGCTTGTTCCAGGCACCGGTATTGAGTGATTTTGCCTGGGGGCAGATGTTGGTCATATAGAAAGATTCGCGCATGGCATCCTTGTCCCACTTCATGTCGCCGGCGGGAGCCATGTGACCGCGGTCGTAGCCCGAGTAGCTGTAGTCGTCGGGGGTGGCGCAACCTTCAACGCGGTCGTCGGTAATGAAATTCTTGTAGCGCGGCAGCGTGCCATCTGCCTCATCTACAGTGAGTTCGTAGATCACCACATTGGGAATGTGGAGGTCGGGATTGAAGTGCGAGGTGAAGCCGCGGTAGTCGCATCTCACCGATTTCAGATTATCGGGGAGCACCACCTGCATGAGCTGTCCGCGATTGATTGCAGCAGCCTGTGCGGCACTCTCGGAGGCATTGGTGGCAGTGATGAAGCGCACAACGAAGTAGATTATCACCACCATCACCACAGCCCACGACCCGCCTATCAGCTTGCCGCGCACCGAGCGCCACAAGCCGTTGCTGGCCGATTGTTTCTTTTTCCTGCGGTGCATGATTCTTCTCTAATTACCAGTTGACTTCCTGGAGCTGCCCGTTGCGGTCGGCTATCTTGTTTGCCATAGCCACAGCCTTGGTGATGCGGGCGCAGATGAGTGCGCTGCCGATGAGGTGGTCGACCCCGGCATGAAGGAGCACCTCCTGCACCTTGGGGTTAACGCCCGAAAGCACCACATGGATGCCCTCCTTCTGCGAGGAGTTGATGAGGATTTCAAGGTTGTGAATGCCGGTAGAGTCGATAAACGGCACCTTTCGCATGCGAATGATTCGAACCAGCGGCTTGTCGCCCATGCTGCGCATCATTTCATCAAACTTGGTAGCGACACCGAAGAAGAACGGGCCGTCGATTTCGTAGATTTCCACGCCCTTTGCCACCTTGAGCAGCTCATGCTGCGTCGACTCGGTGCCGTCGGCAATGTCGATCTGGTCACTGAACACCTTGATTTGGGTGTTCTCCATGACACGGCGCAAGAAGAGGACTATGGCGAGGAGCAGACCGATTTCGATGGCGATGGTGAGGTCGAAAATCACCGTGAGCAGGAATGTGGCGATAAGCACCGTCACGTCGGATTTAGGGTTCTTGAAGATGCTCACCACGGTGCGCCAGCCGCTCATGTTGTATGCCACCATCACGAGCACTCCTGCGAGGCACGCCATGGGCACATAGTTGATGAGAGGCATGAGGAAGAGGAATATGAGCAGCAGCACCACGGCATGTACCACTCCTGCCACGGGGGTGCGTCCGCCGTTGGTGATGTTGGTCATGGTGCGGGCAATTGCGCCGGTCACCGGTATTCCGCCGAAGAACGGCACAGCCATGTTGGCAACGCCCTGTCCGATAAGCTCGGTGTTGTTGCGAGTGCTGTTGCCCGTGGCACCGTCGGCAACGGTAGCCGACAGCAGCGACTCGATTGCACCGAGCACTGCAATGGTGAATGCCGATGGTAGCAGCACATTGATTGTGGTCATATTGAGTCCGAGCCAGTGCGGCAGCGGCATTTCAGCCGGGAGTCGGCCGAAGCGGTCGCCGATGGTCTCGATTCCCTCAACTCCGGCAAATGTCTTGAGGCAGAACACAGCCACCGTCATCAGCACTATGGCAATGAGTGCTCCGGGGAGCTTCTTTGAAATGTAGGGCGCAGCCACAATGATGGCGATGGTGATGAGTCCTACGATGAGTGTGGGCAGATGCATGGAGCCGAAATTGGCGAAATACACGCCCCACTTCGACAAGAAGTCGGAAGGCACCTTGTCGACCTGAAGTCCGAAGAGGTCGACAATCTGCGTGGAGAATATCGTGAGGGCTATACCGCTTGTGAACCCCACCACAATGGGATAGGGAATGAACTTGATCACCGTTCCCAGGCGGAACAGTCCGAGCAGCACCAGAATCACGCCTGCCATGAATGTGGCAATGGCAAGACCCTGCAAGCCGTAGAGCTGAATGATGTTGTAGACGATTACGATGAATGCACCCGTGGGACCGCCAATCTGCACGCTGTTGCCGCCAAGAGCCGACACCAGAAAACCGCCGATGATGGCTGTGATTAGACCCACAGTGGGAGTCACACCGCTCGCTATTCCGAAAGCGATGGCAAGTGGCAGTGCCACAATTCCCACAACAAGACCTGCAATGAGGTCGTCCTTAAATTTTGCCGCGTTGTAATGTTTAAGCTCTGAAATAAACTTGGGCTTAAACTCGATGCCTCCTGTAAAATTCATTTGGTCGAATGATAAGATGTTTGTAAATATATAAACCTAAAACACTTGCAAAGTGCCTTCAAGGCGAGTGCAATGCGGCAAAGCTCGCTTTAGCTGTATTGCCGAGCCGCCGCCAAACTTCTGCAAAGT
>CAMFSS010000161.1 GCA_945983195.1 uncultured Prevotellaceae bacterium
AGTAAGAAGGCAGATGCTTCACAAATGAATGTTTCGACATGAACACGGTTCCGGGCGTTGCAAATGCAAAGGTGCGTTCCTTCTCGCCGTTCATGTCGGCAAATCTCACAATGCCGTCTTTCACCACATACACGTTGGAGTTGTTCTGCCCTGGGTGTATGAGCACTTCGTCCTGCGCGAGATTGATGGTACGCGCGAGTGCCAGGAACCTGTCGAGTGTTGCATCGGCAGGTTCGTAGGTACATTCGCGTTTTAGCAGTTCTTTAAGTGAATTCATAATTAAGATATTATAGGTCGGGAATAGTGCCGGAGTGAGGCTATTTTCTCACAACCACTTTAGCCGGATGCGACATTCCGTCGACGGTAATCATGTACACTCCGAGAGGCAGTGTGAGGAGCTGGTTTGGCTCAACCACAGGCAGGTGCTCAACGATGCGTCCCTGGAGGTCGTAGATGCGGCAATTTGCGAGTTTCTCGCTGCAAATGATGCGGACTACTCCATCGGGGTAAGATGCCACTACGAGGCGTTTGTCGGCTTCTATTCCAGTCACCGATGCTGAGGTCACCGTGATTGCATTCGATGCCACCGAGCGGTAGCCGAGTCGGCTCGACTGCACCGTGTAGGTGTGGGTGTCGCCGGGGCGCAGATCGTCGAAGTCGCAGGCGGTTTCGTCGATCTGGAATTCGGTGGTGGTGGCGGTGTTTCCGCTGTAAACCGTGCGTGTGAGCACATAGTAGTCGATAGTCTCGGCAGCTTCGCTCCACGAAGCGCGGTAGGACGTTTCAGTCACTTCGGAAGCTGCAAAGGCGGTAAGTTGCGAGAGTGAAGGCACATTGAGGCAGGCAGCTTTGAGCGACACTCCCACGCTGCCTGTGAGTCCGCCGTCGGAGATGAGCAGTCGGGCAGAGTGGTTGCCTACAGCCGTCGGAGTATAGGTGATACGGAGCATGTATCCGTCGTCTTTGTTGGCGTTGCTTGCTGAAATGCTTTTCACTTGTGCCTTGAAGATTGCGTGATCGTCGGTGTAGATAGTCACCGAGAGTGAGCATACGAGGTTGATTCCCTTCACGTAGAGGTCGACGTGCTGCGAATTGCCTATTGCCACTTCGCCGAAGTCGAGCTCAGAGTCCTGCACGGGGCTGATTAGCTCGGCATCGCCGGTGGGGTGGTCGGCAGAGTATTTCTGCCCCTGGCGGTTGCCCCACACATATTCCACCAGCATGGGGTCGTCGACGTAGGGGTTGCGGTTACCTTGAATGCGGTAGACGGCATCGTTGCGGTCAAGCTCCTTTTGGCTCACCGGATCTTGGCGGGCCCATTCGAGCAGCATATTGTAGGCCCACGGCTTCAGCGAGAGGTAGTTTTCCGATTTGTCGACAAACATGTAGGTGTATTTCCATGTGTAGTCCTGGTAGCAGGTAGCCATGTAGAAGTAGACACGGGCAAAGTCGCCCTAGTATTCGTCGGCAGGCTCAAACACGCGCGAGCTTCCACCGCCCTGCCCCGTCACGGCATATCCCACTTTGCTTGTGCCGTTGTCGAATGTGGGCAATTCCACCACGCCCAGCGGATAGTTGCTCTTGGCTGAGTTTGCGGGGCCGTCGCTTGGGAAAAGGTGCATCAGGTCGGTTCCTGCAAGGAACTTCTCGATGTCGCTTGCCGAGCTTCCTGAGTTGCCCCACCAGCTCTTTGGCACCGAGTGCTCGCGGTTGAGGCCCTTGGTGCCGCCATGGTAGTAATAGTTCCGGTTGTTCCAGTTGTCGGAGTACATATCCCATACCAGCGTCTTGCCGTCAACCATGTCGGGGTAGGCGTCGGTCTGTGGGAAGTAGTTCCACAAGCTGTTATAGGTGAGTTGGGTGTGTGTGAAAATGATGTCGTGAAGCTGAGTTTTCAGTTGTTCGCCCGATTTTCCGTCGAGAGAACTGTAGTAGCCCACAGGTGCGTCGGCAAGCATAGCAGCAAAAGTCAGCAGTCCGATTGCCAGTGTCGATAGTCTCTTCATGATTATTGTCAAGTTGTTTAATAGTTATCTTTCCTTGTTCGAATAGTGTTAACTGCAAATATAGGCAAATATTTTCAACCGCAGGCAATCTTTTCGCACTATTATGCTCCATATAGCCATTTTTTATCTGCAAAAAACAATATTTCGGAGAATTTCAGGCTGAATTGTGCCTACTTTCATTTGAAAAGTAGTAAATTTGCAGCGTGGCTGATGACCATTGCGAGAGAAAATTTAGTGTAAAAACAACCAAGAAAGACCTATTGATGCTTACTCGGGTGATTCTCCCTACCCCACCCCTGCGTGCTTTTGTGCACCACTACTGGGTGATGAAGGCCGACCGCATTTCAGCCGAAATGAATATCGTGCCTACGGGGTCGATGAAATGGATGTTTCACCGACGCATTCCTCTTGTGGTCAACGGCGTGGTCGACAACAGCAATGTTGCATCGGTGTGCGGCCAGTACTATCGGAGCATCCATGTGCACACCGCCAGCAACACGCATCTGCTGTTTGTATTTTTCAGGCCTTACGCCCTGAAGATGATTATGGGCATTCCGTCTGACACTTTTATGGAGGACAATGTGTCGATGGACCAGCTCGGGGTGCCCGACTTCCACGAACTTAAGTGCCGCGTTCTCGACAGTGCCACCGATGAGGAAGCCATAGGCATCATTGAGTCGTTCATCATGCGCAGGCTTCACGATTGCAGCGACAACGTCTATCTGAAGCCGCTAATTGCCGTGTGCAACGCCATCGACAGCAACCCTGCCATCACACTCGACTGTCTTAGCGACATTGCATGCCTCAGTGAGCGGCAGTTCCGACGCGTTTTCTCCGAACACGTGGGAATGACGCCGAAGCAGATGATTCGCACCAAGCGTTTCTTCCACGCCACAAAGATGATACAGACGCTCGACGAGAGCGTGTTTACCACCATTGTCAACGACCTCGGCTTTACCGACCACTCCCACTTCAACAAGGAGTTTCGCCAGTTCTCCGGAATGTCGCCTACCGACTACCTCGCCCACATTCGCGAAATCAAGCGCACCGACTTCATTCGCGGCTACCGCGCCTACCACGAGTAACCGCGCCTATCATGAGTAACCGCTCCAAAAAGTGACAACCTTTTTCAGTTAAGGTCATTAAGGTCATCGCAAGCCTGCCGGAATTGGGAAAAATGTGGGAAATCGAAGGGTAAATCCATGGAAAAATGTGTAAAAAGTGCGTAAAAAACCCGGAAAAATATGGAAAATCATCCTAAAAACCTTTGGAAAAATGTGGGAAATCACTACCTTTGCATTGCTAAATACACTGATTATGAAATTCTTGCAAAGAAAAATCGACAGTTATCTTCAAGAGTGGAAAAAACGTAGCCACAAACCACTCATCGTGAAAGGTGCCCGGCAAATAGGCAAAACATCGTCAATAATGCACTTTGCCTCAACAAACTATGATAGTGTAATAGCTCTGAATTTTGTTCTTCAAAGCAGTTTCAAGCAAATATTTGATAACGGTTATGAAGTGGAAAATATAATAAAGAATATTTCCCTTATTAATCCGGATTTCAGATTTATCCCTTACAAGACATTGATTTTTTTCGATGAGATTCAAGATTGTCCACAATGTGCCACTTGCCTGAAGGCATTTGCTATTGATGGTCGGTTCGACGTGATATGTTCAGGGTCATTGATGGGAATTGATTATCGTGACATTGAGTCGAACAGTGTAGGCTATAAAGAAGATTACGAGATGTATTCTCTCGATTTTGAGGAATTTTTGTGGGCCAAAGGCTATGGCGGTGATTTCATTGATTCCCTCTTTGAAAAGATGAAAAAGATAGAACCGCTGTCATCAATTGAGATGAATGTGCTTGGTGATGTTTTTCGTGAATACATGATAATTGGTGGTATGCCTGCTATAGTGAACAAATTTGTCACAAATAATAATTTTGAGGGAACACTTCAGATGCAGCGTCAATTGTTGCTCGACTATGAGGAAGACATTACTAAGTATGCCGGAGGTCTCGACAAGGGTAAAATCAAGAATATTTACAACCATATTTCGGTATTTCTTGGAAGAGACAATAAAAAGTTCCAGATAACCAAAGTGGCACGAGGAGCTCGCTCACGCGATTATGTGGGTACAATAGAATGGCTCAATGATGCCGGAATAGTGAACGTGTGCTATTGCCTTGATGAATTAAGCCTGCCACTGAAAGGCAATTACAATCCATCTTCGTTTAAGCTCTATTATCGGGATACAGGGCTGCTTGTGGCATCGCTCGACCGTGAATCGCAAGATGATATCCGGCAAAACCATAATTATGGAACCTACAAGGGTGCTTTGTATGAAAATGTTGTAGGCGAGATGCTTGTTAAGCAGGGCTATAGTCTATATTTCTATCGCAATGAGAAATCAACAATGGAGATTGATTTCTTTGTGAGAGATTCCAATTGTTTGATTCCCATAGAGGTTAAGGCTTCTGATAACGCCACTCGTTCACTCAACAAGATTATTGACAATGGCGGAAAATATCCCGACATTAAATATGGCATCAAGCTCTGCAATCGCAACATAGGGTTTAATGGTTTGTTCTACACATTCCCTTATTTTCTGGGATTTTTGCTCCGCCGATTCCTTAATGAAGGCTCAAAAGGAATTTCTTCGGGACTATATCCATGAGTTCTGGCGCACCTTGACTGCAATCGACTCGCTTAACAGCCTCACAAACTCTTTCATTGAGTGCTTGTGATATGAGTCCTTGAGAATATGTACGCATCCCATCATTTCATTCTCGGGGATGTCGATTGGGATTGCTTTCACATCGCGCTCGTTATAAATGGAATCTTCGGCAAGAACAGTCACGAGGCGGGTTTGGCGTATCAGTTTGAGTAGAATATTCACTTCATTCAGTTCGATGCGGATATTGAAATTATCCGAACCGTTGACAATGCTGTCGAAGGCATTTCGAGCCTGAAGCCCCTTAGAAGGCAGAGCCAGATCATATTTTTCAAGTTCCGACAGTGTGACTTTCTCTTTAGATGCAAGTGGGTGTGTGGCGCTGACCACTGCCGACAATCTATTCTGGAACAATGTGTGCGATTCGACATCGGCAATGGGCTGAGTGGGCTTGAACGCAAGGACGAAATCAAGTTGTCGCTTGGCAAGAAGCTCCATTAGTTTGTTCATCGGCTCATATATGATATTAAGCTTGATATGAGGATACAATTTCATAAACGAGATAACCGTTTCAGTCAGTATTGGGCTGAAGGAGTAGGTGACCCCAATGCAAAGAGAGCCGGTGAGTAGTTTCTGCAAATCTCGTATGCGGTCAGTGCAAGTCTGGGCATCATGTATAGTCCGCAAAGCAAATGGAAGCATCACCTTTCCGGCTTCGGTAAGGGCGATAGAGTGGCTGTTGCGTAGAAAAAGTTTCACGTCAAGTTCGTCTTCAAGCTGCTTAATCTGCTGCGATAGTGAGCTTTGTGCAATGTTAAGAGCTTTTGCTGCGTCTGAAAAGCTGAGCATTTCAGCGGCTTTAAAGAAAGATTTTAATTGTCTCAATTCCATACTACTCCAAATATATGAATAATAATGATACCTTGAAGCTGAAAATGATAGTTT